>QHVR01000614.1 GCA_003223595.1 Acidobacteriota bacterium | reverse complement strand
AAATTCTCATTGACGGTAAGCAACGAGAAACCCTGGCGGGGCATGCGGATCTGTCCTCGTTCTACGAGGTGGCCGCCGTGGACCAACTCGCTTCCCAGTTGCAGGCCGGACAGTAAGATGTTCGGGTGACGTACGCTCGCTCGCTTATCCTCGTTCCAAAGAGCGGATCTCGAACTTTGCAGTTTCCAGAATTTCTAGAATGTCCTCTATGACAGAGTCGATGCACGCGTTGGCTGATACTCGTAGCGCCGAAGTTCTCAGCTCTTCAATGGACCACGTTAGTTCCAGTTGCGAGGCCTTAGGCTGGTGCCCCGCGCACCGCGTTGAATCTACATTCGGTATTGCAGTATTGCAATTATCCTGTGTCTTTTTCGACAGTTCCGCTTCACCATCGAGGCTCAGACGATACGTTCTCCAACCAGGAGCCTCATCCAAAATTACCAAACCTTCATCACAAAGTTGGCGCAGTGCTGCATATACGAATTCAGCATTCGCTTCGGGTCCTTTGCCCAATCGTTGCATTACTTCATACGCGTGTCTTGGCCTTCTTTTGGCGAGCAGGACCAGGATCCTCATTCGTAGTTCCTCGCCTACATTCGTCGGGTAGGTGAAAGAACAGGACGAGCCTCTGCGCTTATTTCTCAGCATCTTTCTCCGACCGTCGACGTGGACCGATCAGAGTCGAGCTGTCGATCTCGTCTATCAAAACGATAACGCTAAACTTACGCTGAGCGTCATAGTAGATCCGCCTTTTTCTTGCATTCGTTTACAATTTCGGGAATGTTCTATCGCTTGGATAATCGCTCTCCAGATAAGTTGCGCCCTGTCACCATCACGCCAGATTTCATCACCACAGCCGAAGGCTCGGTATTGATCGAGGTGGGCAACACGCGCGTCATCTGCACCGCTTCCATCGATGAAGCAGTGCCGTCGTTCATGAGAAATACCGGCAAGGGATGGATCTCGAGCGAGTACAGCATGCTGCCGCGATCGACCCTGACGCGAACGCCACGTGAGCTTGCGAAAGGCCGGCCCAGCGGCAGAACGCACGAGATTCAGCGCCTCATCGGGCGTTCGCTGAGGGCGGTAACCGATCTGGCGCGGCTCGGAGAGCGCACGATCTGGATCGACTGCGATGTCATCCAGGCCGATGGAGGCACGCGAACGGCTTCCATCACCGGGGCATTCGTCGCCCTGGGTCTGGCTTTGGAAAAGCTGGTGCAGGCAGGAACGCTCAAGGCCGTACCGCTCAAAGACTTTGTTGCCGCCATTAGTGTCGGGGTCGTCGATGGACAGGTTCTGCTTGATCTCTGCTACGAAGAGGACTCGCGGGCGGATGTGGATATGAATTTTGTAATGACTGCTGGCGGCAAGATGGTCGAACTGCAAGCCACCGCGGAGCATCAGGTGTTCGATGATGCCCAGTTGGCAACCATGATGGGCTTCGCCCGGCAGGGCGTGCAGGAACTCATTGCCAAGCAGCAGGCATTGTTGAGCGGGCTGACGGTGCGATCATGAGCAGCCGTTAATCGTTTTCCCTTCTTTTCCGAGCTCCGTTTCGAAACTGTTCCCATCTTGAACTCCGCCACCAATTTTCGCCCGCGTAACCCGGTTCCGTAATCTTTACGCCTGAAGAAGACGACGATAGTGTGAAGAGACTGTTATGGGAATCCTTCGTCACATTGACCGCCGCAGTGAACCCCGCACCCACGCTAATTTTGCAGTGACTGTCTGGGGAGTTGATACGCGAGGTGAGCGCTTTCTGCAAGAAGCGCAGGTTCGGGATATCAGCTTCAATGGAGCCCT
>QHVR01000613.1 GCA_003223595.1 Acidobacteriota bacterium | reverse complement strand
CGGAGGAGCACAGGCGGATTCCCGGCGTACGGAATATCACTTCGACGGCACCGATTTCGCGACTTTTGCCAATGGCAAGCACCAGATCAGCTTGGGAATTGATGTGCCGGATATCAGCCGCCGCGGCCTCGACGATTTCACCAATCGTGGCGGCGCTTACACCTTCGAGAGCGCGGCGGATTTTTCCTCCGCCACTCCTTCCACCTACTTCCTGCAGACGGGCCGAGTTCAAGTAGCATTCCTGGAAAGAGTGCTTTGCGGTTTCTTTGAAGACGATATCCGCGTCCTTCCGAACTTTTCCCTCTATCTCGGAATGCGCTATTACTGGCAAAACTATTTCCATGATGATCCCAACAATTTTGCTCCCAGGGTGAGCTTCGCATGGGCCCCATCCCGCAAGGGCAAGACCGTGATCCGGGGAGGCGGCGGAGTGTTTTACGACCGCACCGGCCCCAGTCCGATTGGAGATTTGCTGCATTTCAACGGCGTGAACCTGTTGCGCTTCATCGTCGATCCACCCCAGGTTACGTACCCGATCACTCCGTCTGCGCTGGCAGAGACGCCGGTAAGCGTGGCCGTGCTCGATCCTCGCGCCCGGATTCCTTACGCGCTGCAGTACAGCATCGGGATCGAGCGGCAGGTGACCGCGAAGACGACCTTCAGCGCGGCTTACATCGGAAACAGGGGCATCGGTTCATTCCGCTCCATTGACGCCAACGCTCCCATGCTCGTCAACGGCAATTGGGTCCGACCCAATCCGAATTTCGGACAAATGCGGGAGATGCAGTCCGAGGGATATGTAAAGGCCAACGCCCTGGAACTGACCTACCGCGGCAAGCTGAACAAGTATTTCTCCGGACAGGTCGAGTACACCCTCAACCGCACCGACAACAACACCAGCGGCATCACTTGGTTTCCCGAGAACAGCTATGACGCAGCCGCCGATTGGGGCCGCGCTGACAAAGACCGCCTGCATAAGTTCGACCTTCTGGCTTCCACGCAGCCGACCCGATTCTTCACCTTCGGGGTTGCGCTGTCGCTGTACTCAGGACAGCCGGTAAATATTGTGACCGGGGGCGACAACAATTACGATGGCATTCTCAACGATCGTCCCGCGCAGGTGCCTCGCAATACGATGGCCGGCCCGGGCACGATCGATCTCGATCTGAATCTCTCGCACGACTTCCTGCTCTCCAAGGGAAAGAAAGAGCCGAAGGTGCTGTCGCTGTCTCTGAATTCCTTCAATGTCTTAAATCATCCCAATTACGTCACCTACATTGGTACGATTTCCTCCCCTTTGTTCGGCAAGCCGGTAGCGGCCCAACCGCCCCGTCGCATGCAACTGGACGTGGAATTCAAGTTTTGAGCTGAATTCTCTCGAAGATTGATAACAAAACCTGATAGCCCGCATAAATAGTTTCGATTTCCGCCCAGCCCCGCTGAACGTTACATTGATGCGTCTTCGATTGCGTGCGAAACCGAATCCGCCAAAGTGGAGCCACAGGAGTGCCTAACCGCAAAAGGCTGATCGAGTGCCTGTTGATAGCCGTATTCATGATTTTGGTAGCGCAGTTGGTATGCGCTCAAAATACCGGCGGCGCGCCTGCGCCCAGCCCCTCCACCGACACTGCCTCGCGCCTGGCAAGGTTGGAACAGCAAACTGCCGAGGCCAAGAGTTCTGCCGACAACGCATGGATGCTGACCAGTTCCGCTCTGGTGCTCATGATGACCGGCCCCGGACTGGCGCTGTTTTATGCGGGCCTGGTGCGCAAGAAAAATGTGCTGGGCACGATGATGCAGAGCTTCGCGTTGATGGCGATTATCACTGTCCTGTGGGGGCTCTTTAGCTACAGCTTCTGTTTCGGCACTGGCAATGGCTTCATCGGGGGCTTCCACAACTTGTTCCTAAGCGGCGTAGGTTCCGCGCCGGACGGCGATTATGCCGCCACCATTCCTGCCCAGACTTTCATGGTGTACCAGTTGATGTTCGCCATCATTACCCCGGGCCTGATCGCGGGAGCTTTTGCCGAGCGCATGAAGTTCAGTGCCATGGTGGCCTTTACCGTTTTGTGGTCCATCCTCGTCTATGACCCGATGGCTCACATGGTTTGGGGCAAGGGGGGATTGCTGAATGCCGCT
>QHVR01000612.1 GCA_003223595.1 Acidobacteriota bacterium | reverse complement strand
GCCGCTGTAGTCGCCAAAGAAGACACCACCCGCCTCGAATGGCTCCTCGGTCCACGCGAAATTCTTGAAGCTGCGCCCCGAATCAGTGGAGCGCGCCAGCACCACAATCTGCTTGCGGTTGCTGGGATCGCGCCGGCGATCGTAGAACATTACATTCACCGAACCGTCCACCGGATCCACTGCCAGCCATTGAAAGAATTGCTCAGCGCCATCGTGCACGGGATCATTGTTCACCCGCGTGGCCGGAGTCCAATGCTTACCTCGATCTGACGAACTGGACACAAAAACATCCAGATCCCCGTTCCGGTAGTCGCTCCAGATCACGTAAATTCGCCCGCTCTTCGGATCGACCGCAATCTGCGGAAAGCCATTCGCGCGATCAAGCGTCTCAATCGCGAACATAATGGGTGCCGTATGAATCACCCCTCGTGCATGCGAAAAGTTCTTGCCCCCATCTTTCGATACCGTGAACATGATCTCGTTATCCTGGCTCCAGACCGCATACAGCGTGCCATCCGGCGCCACCGCCCCATCGAATCCTTCCGCCGCCCCGTTGTCATCGCGCGGCAGCCCGGGATGCGCATCGATTTCCACCGGCGCCGACCAAGTCTTTCCATCGTCAGTCGAACGCGACAAGACCATCTGCGAATCGGTCACCCGCCAGCGCGTCCATCCAATGTACAGATTGCCCGCATACTTCCCGTGCGTGTTGTCGGCGACCAGGTAAGGTTTGTCTTCAAACGGGATCCCGGGCTGGCTCGCTTGCTCCGCCACCGCAACGTGATT
>QHVR01000611.1 GCA_003223595.1 Acidobacteriota bacterium | reverse complement strand
GCGGGCGCTGTTTTAATTGTTCCAGGGCCAGTGCCTTGGTTTCCTTGGCGTAACCGGCAGCCTGATCGTACTGGCCATCTTCGACGGCGGCGCGGCCAAGCCAGGAGTAGGCCTCGAGGTATTGCGGATCGATTCCTCGCTGGTTGCGGTAGGCGTTGAGTTCTGCTTCGGCGGCGGCGAAATTGTTCTGACTGAGGGCAATGCGGACGTCGTCGACGATCCCGGCCCACGCCGAACCGCCCAGCAGAACAGCCATCAAAATGATTCTGAGAAGCATGTTTCTAGATGATGATCGGTTTTTGAAAAAGTGGCAAATTTCATGCTTTTTGGCTCGAATCGCGGCTAGACATAACATGCTGTGGATCAGCAGCTTACGTGAAGCAGTGCACGATTTCTGTAGCTTTTTTGGGGCATTTTAAGGTACGATGGTTGTGCGTTTGACTTTAGAGTTCCTCGCAGTAAAAGCATCTCCGCTTAACCCAGCGTGTGCCCTGCCTGCAGAAGAATCCTGAAAGTTTCAGCGCTACATCAAGTAAAGGAACAAAGCATCACATGGAAACAGGAACAGTGAAGTGGTTTAACGACGCAAAGGGCTATGGATTCATCAGCCGCCAGAACGGTGAGGATGTATTCGTGCATTTCTCCGCCATTCAGGCCAGTGGATTCCGCAGCCTCCAGGAAGGTCAGCAAGTGCAGTTTGACGTGGTAAAGGGCCCGAAGGGCTGGCAGGCAGAGAACGTCAAAGGCGTCTAAGACCGCTTCTGAGCAAGACAATTCGAATAAGGGCGGCCAGCGATGGCCGCCTTTAGTTTTTGGTGTTGATTGCTGCTCACGGGACCACATCGACGTCATTTCAAAACCTGACAGCCCAAGGGGCTGTCGCTACGCGGGCGCTCTCCTCTCGAAAATTTCGCTTCTGCCATCTACAATCGGGACTCATGAGCCCCGCAGGTGCGCCCACTCCGAATGCGTTCATCCGACAGCTGCCTAAGGCGGAACTGCACCTGCATCTGGAGGGAGCAGTTGAGTCCGCGACACTGCTGGAACTCAGAAAGCATCATGGCGAGTCTGCCACGCTGGCCGAGACCGAAGCTTTGTACCGATATACGGATTTCCCCAGCTTCCTGATGGCGTTCAAGGAAGTGAGCGCTCACCTGCGCGGCCCCGACGACTATGAACTAGTCACGTATCGCCTGATGCAGCGATTGAAAGAAGAGAACGTGCTGCATGCGGAAGTTTACGTGGCGGTGGGCGTCTGCCTTTATCGCAAACAGGATTTCGCCGCCATTTTTGAAGGCCTGGAACGCGGACGCGCGCGCGGCGCACGCGAGTTTGGAGTTTCCCTGCTTTGGATTTTTGACGCTACGCGGCACTTCGGAGTGGAAGAGGCGCAAAAAGTTTTTGAGCTCGCGGTTCGCTACCAGGATCGCCACGTGGTCGGCGTTGGCATTGGAGGAGATGAGATCAAAGCTCCTGCGGAACTGTTTCGCGGCGTCTACACTTACGCGGCGGATCACGGACTGCACCTCACAGCGCACGCCGGAGAGACGGGTCCTCCGGAATCCATCTGGGGAGCGCTCAATCTTCATGCGGAACGGATCGGGCACGGATTCAGCGCCAGCCAGGATCCCGATCTGGTGGAAGAACTGGCTTACCGGCAAATTCCCGTGGAGATCTGTATCACGAGCAATCTGCGAACCGGAGTCTGCAAGAGCGCGGCAGAGCATCCGGTGAAAAGCTATTTCGATCAGGGGCTGATGGTCACACTGAATACTGACGATCCGGCGCTGTTCGGAACTTCACTGGCACGCGAGTACCAGTTGGCCCAGCAGACTTTTGGCTTCACCGACGAACACCTGCGGGAGTTGGCGCGCAATTCTTTCGAAGCATCGTTCCTGCCGGCAGATAAGAAATTGGAATTGTTAGGCCTGTTCGATGCGGCGGTCGCGGGATAGTTATGCCGGTTAAGCCAATCCTCCAACTCGGGGATCCGGTGCTGCGGGAGAAATGTAAGCGCGTCGAGGATCCGTCATCGCCTCGGATTCATGAACTTGTCAGCAATCTTGAGGATACACTGGCGCACTGGCGGGCTAAAACCGGTTACGGGCGGGGCATTGCGGCTCCGCAAATTGGCGTGCTGCAGCGGGTCATCTTTCTCGGGCTGCCTGGCGAGCAGCCATGGGCACTGATCAATCCAGAGATCGTGCGGCGAAGCAGAGAAACAATTGTGGTTTGGGACGCTTGCCTGAGTTTTCTTTCGATCTTCATGCAGGTGGAGCGGCACCGCGAGATCACTGTCCGCTATCAGGATCTCGAGGGGAACACGCTCGAGGTCGAGGCCGGGGA
>QHVR01000610.1 GCA_003223595.1 Acidobacteriota bacterium | reverse complement strand
CCCCGCGGTTCTCCGGTCTTAGCCAGAAGGGGCTCGACAATCTGCTCGCCCAGCTCGAGTTGCAGGGCCCACAGAATGCCTATGAAGAATTACAGCAGCAGAACCAGGAACTGCTGCGGGCGTTAGACGAACTGCGCACGCGCCAACTGGAACTCGCGCAACTGAACCGGGAACTGGACGAGACCAATCGCGGAGTTGTGGCACTCTACGCGGAACTCGACGACAGAGCCGACTTCCTGCAGCGAGCGTCCGAGTTGAAAAGCCACTTTCTGTCCAATATGAGCCATGAGTTCCGCACTCCTCTGAACTCCATCATGGCGTTGAGTCAAATCTTGCTCGATCATATGGATGGAGAATTGACGGAGGAACAAGACAAGCAGGTCCGGTTCATCAAGAACTCCGCCCAAGACCTCAGTGACCTGGTCAACGATCTGCTGGATCTAGCCAAGGTGGAAGCAGGGAAGGTGACGATTCGTCCAGCGCGCTTTGATGTCAAGACATTGTTCGCAGCGCTGCGCGGCATGCTTCGTCCCCTGCTGGCGCAGAATTCGTCGGTGCGGCTCATCTTCGATGATCCTGACGAAGATATCGAAATCTTCAGCGACGAAGGCAAGCTGTCGCAGATTCTGCGCAACCTGATCTCCAATGCTCTGAAGTTCACCGAACGCGGCGAGGTACGGATATTTGTCTCGCGCGACCAGGATCAGACTATCGCGTTTGAGGTCTCAGACACAGGAATTGGAATCGCGGCGGAGGATCAAGAGCGCATTTTCCAGGAGTGGACCCAGGTCGAAGGCAAGATGCAGAAAGTGGCCAAAGGAACGGGCCTGGGCCTGCCGCTGTCGCGCAAACTGGCGCAGTTACTCGGCGGCAATGTTTCTGTGACCAGTGACGTGGGGGTGGGGTCAGTGTTCACGGTGAGGATCCCAATGCAGTTCCGGGGCGCAACCGAGGTTGCGCAGGTCTCCGATGCGAAGCCGCAACTCGACGCCACCAAGTTGCCTGTTCTTGTGGTTGAAGACAATCGCGAGACCTTGTTCATCTATGAGAAGTACCTGAAGGACTCGAGCTTTCAAGTGGTGCCAGCCAGCAGTATCCGAGAGGCACGAGCTGCAATGCGTTCGATGCGACCGCACGCTATCCTTCTCGACGTACTGTTGCAGGGCGAGCATGCATGGGACTTTCTGCAGAGTCTGAAAGCGGACCCGGCCACTCGCGACATACCGGTGTATGTCATCACCGTGGTGGATAACCGGGAAAAGGCGCTGGCCTTAGGGGCCGATGCTTTCAATCCCAAACCCGTCGAACGGGCATGGCTGATGAAGCAGTTGGAAGCCTCAGTTTCATCGCATCCATCGCACCAGGTGCTCGTGGTGGACGACGATGCTACCTCGCGATATCTCCTCAAGGTTGTGCTGTCGCAAGCTAATTACGACATCGCAGAAGCCGGTGGAGGGCTTGAGGGCCTGCGCATGGCGCGCGAGTTGAGCCCCGCCCTGATCGTGCTCGACCTGGTCATGGATGACCTGAGTGGTTTCGAAGTGCTGGAACAGCTTAGCGCCGATCCCGTAACCCGATCGATCCCGGTAGTGATCCATACCTCGAAGGATCTCGACAAGACAGAGCGAGCCCGCCTGAGCGCCGCCATCGATATCGTCCCGAAGACTGTGATGAGCTCCCGCGACAGTGCTCTCGCCAGTTTTTCTGAGGCATTTCGCAAGGCGGGACTGACGCTCCTTCCCACGCACGATCAAGTGGTGGCTGCCGAGTAGAAGAATGGTATCCCCGACCCCACAAACGGTTCTCGCGGTTGATGACAATGACGCTATTCGTTATTCGGTGGTGCGGCGGCTCCGCGATGCAGGGTTCCATGTCATCGAGGCCTCAACTGGAGCAGAGGCGCTGCGACTGGCGAAGCAAGAGCCTGTCCTGATTACGCTGGATATCAACCTTCCGGACATTGACGGTTTTGAAGTGTGCCGCAGGTTGAAGAGCGATCCGGCTACGCGCGAAATCCCGGTTCTTCACTTGTCAGCTTCGTGCGGCGGCTTAGACCACAAGGTGCGTGGGCTGGAGGGTGGGGCTGACGCGTATCTTTCCGAGCCCATCGATCAGCAGGAATTAGTCGCTACCGTGAAAGCCCTGCTGCGCATGCGTGACGCCCAAAGAGAAGCACGGCGCCAGGCCGAAGAAGCAGAATTAGCGAGGCAGGAACTGAAGGCCATCAACGAGACGCTCGAGGCGCGAGTGCAGCAGAGGACTGCGGAACTGCAACGGCAGATTTCGGAGGTGCAAAAGCTTTCGAGCTTCTTGCTGCAGGCGCAAGATGAAGAGCGCCGGCGAATCTCCCGCGAATTGCACGACAGTACGGGGCAGTTGCTGGTGGCTTTGAAGCTGAATGTGAACCGGTTGAAATCTGAATTCGTAAGTGCCAATCCAGAGGGGCAGCGCGTTCTCCAGGACACCGAAGCCGTGGTGGAAGAAATGAGCCGCCAGCTTCGAACCATGTCTTACTTGCTGCATCCGCCTCTTCTCGACGAAGCAGGCCTGGTTTCTGCGCTCCGCTGGTATGTCGACGGATTCGCCACCCGCAGCAGCCTCAAAGTGACCCTGGACGTGCCCCGCGAACTGGGCCGGCTTCCTCAAATCCTGGAGACCACAATCTTCCGCCTGGTTCAGGAATCCCTTACCAACATTCACCGTCATTCCGAAAGTAAAACCGGCTCCATCCGCATCCTAAGCAATGACGATGAGGTCCTGGTGGATGTTAGCGATGAAGGAAAGGGATTCTCCTTCGACTCGGAGGTGGAAGGCCGAACCTCCCGTCCCGGGGTCGGCATTCTGGGCATGAGGGAGCGCGTGCATCGATTGGGTGGAAAGCTGGAGATATTGTCCGATTCCTCAGGGACGCATGTCGTT
>QHVR01000609.1 GCA_003223595.1 Acidobacteriota bacterium | reverse complement strand
ACCCGCTCATGGGCCGTGGCTCTGAATTACGATGTGGCAGTCCGAAAGCTATCCGCAAACGCGTCCCGAATTGAATATCGAATCACGTGTTCGTACTCGGGTCCAAGGAAGCGCCGCAGCCGGTCTGTGTTCATGATGTACTCGCCCGTCATGTAGGGCAGGGCCTCAGGAGGGATTGCCGAAATCCGCTGCTTCCACAGAAATCGAAGAACCTGGCGCATCGCCCATTTTCCAGGCACGCGGATCAACTTCGCCTGCGCCAGCTCGATGCATTGCGCAAAACTTAGCGGCTCGCCACTGCCCGCCACGTTCAGAACCGTTAAGCGCTGCGGCTCCGGCTCGCGCTGCAGAATGTGATCCAGCACCCGCGCCATATCGTCCACGTGAATAAATTGCAGGCGGTTCGCCAGATACTTCTGGCCGCGGGGCAGCATGCAGGGAAGTCGCTTGCCTTCAGCCTTCATCTTCTGCGCCCGCTCGCTCTTTCCGTTCGGCGTTCCCCGGAACGCTCCCATCAAGTAGTTCTCCACCGTCGCGCCGGCAAAAATATGCGGACGAAGGATGTACACGCTGCACCCACGCAGGGAGCTGCAGCGCTGCCGCACTACGTCGTCGGACTCTTTTTTATGGATGGCGTAAGGCAGCGTGTGCGCCGCCAGGGGCGTGTCTTCCGTTGCTGGCGCCGCCAGATCGGGACCGTACGCCGAAACGCTGCTGGGGAAAATGAACTGCTTGATCCCATCATCCGAACTTCGGTTCACTTCCGTGATCGCTTCCATCACTCGCGCGGTCCCGGCCACATTGATCCGCCACATGCGGTCCACGTCCAGCACGCCCGTGCGCACAGGATCAATCACAAACGCCAGATGAATGACGGAATACGCGTGCGTGTCGCGCAACAATTCGTACAACGTCCGGGTAGATGATTCCTCTCCTAGGTCGAGGCTTTCGAATTGCAGTGGGCAGTCGGTCTTGGGTGGATTTACGTCCACCCCAATGACCGTATATCGTCCGAGCAGCGGCAGGAGCCGCATTCCGAGGTTGCCCGAAACTCCCGTCAGTACAACTACAGGCTTGGCCATTATTGGGGTTTCGCCGCCGGTGGCTGTGCTTGCGGCGCACTCGCCCCTGGCGCTGGAGGCATTCCCGGACGCGGCCGCATGGGCCGGGGTGCACTCGGGTTCGCGCCACCTGGCCCAAAATACGCCTCGTTCGTCTCCACTTTGAATGAATTGTTCAGCTTGTCCATCTCGTCCTTCATGCGTTCACTCTGCAGCTTTCCCTGAATTTCGGTCTTCGCCTGATCCAGCGTCATCGGGTTTTTGCTTACCACCTTATAGATGTAATGCCCGCCCGAATCGCTGATCACCTGCGAAACCTCTCCTGGCTTGAGATCAAACACCGCTGCATGCGCCGGAGGCAGCCCTGAGCGCCGGATGTTCGGCAATGTCACCGTAGGCGACTCGATCTTCATGCCTGCAGCCTCAAATGCTTCCTTCTGCAGCTTCAGGAAATCTTCGCCCGCCGCCGCTCGCGCTCGCAGGTCGTCAGCCAGTTTGGTCATGGCCTTCTCGCCATCTTCCTGCTTGGCTTTTTCGGCCGCCTCCTTCTGCTGCTGGTCGCCGGCCTTGGTCTCTTTCTCGTCTTGTAGTTTTTCTGGTTCAATTTGCTTCATCCGCGGCACGAACACGCGCTCTACGCTGGCCTGCTCAAACATCTCCGGATGATCCTTGTAATATTTGTCGATATCGGCCTCGGGAACCTTGGCGGCTTGTTCCTGCATTCTCTGCTGTAATTCCTGAGCCAGGATCTGCATCCGGTTAAACTTCACCCGCTCTTTGTACTGAGGCGTATTCTCCAGGCCCCGCTTCTTGGCTTCATCGGCCATGGCCATGAGCCTTGGCAAAACGGACGCCAGTTGTTTCTTCAGCTGCGGTGTGATGTTCGGGGCCAGATTGTTGGCCATTGCATCAAACTGCGCTTTGGTGATGACCGTTTTGCACCCTGCGGCCGCAGTCTTCGTTGCTGTGGCGGGCTTGGCTGCCGCACCTGTAGTGGTTTTTGCTGGAGTATCACAGACCCCATCAATAGTGATGACCGGCGCGCTCGGCGGAACCGAGGCAGAAGCATCCTTCTCAGTTTCCTCTGCTTGACCATTCATTGCGCCGGCGCCCGCAGCCGGGGAAGATTGCGTTGGCGGGCCACTAGGAGCAGCTTGTCCCCAGGCCAGCGCTCCCATCAAAACACACAGCACCCAACTCTTGCGCATAAAGTCTAGACCTCCAGGATTGGTCCACCGGACATTTTGAAAAAATTCCAAGCAGGACGGTTGTCCAAAGCATCCCTCACGCAATTTGTTCTGAGTAGTTCAGTTCAGGAATGGAACCCAGCCGAAGAGCTGCTTTCGCTTGTGGCTTTTCCCGCCCAACAGCGATAATGCCAGCATGTCGACCCCGGCGGTCCCGTCACCGGAATTGATGCGTGCGGAAAAGCGCTCCGCCGCCGGTACGTCAGTCTGGGCTGCGGTTGTAATTACCGGGCTGAAGATTGTGGTGGGAATCACGACCGGCAGCTTGGGCATCCTGTCCGAAGCCGCGCACTCCGGACTCGACCTGGTCGCCGCCGTTCTGACATTCTTCTCCGTCCGCGTTTCCGATAAGCCCGCCGACGCCGAGCACCAGTACGGTCACGGCAAAGTCGAGAATTTCTCCGCGTTCGTAGAAACTGGCCTGTTGTTGCTCACCTGTGCTTGGATCATTTACGAAGCCGTGATCCGCCTATTTTTCCGCCGTGTCGAAATCGAGCCATCGCTTGCCGCGTTTGCGGTCATGTTGTTCTCCATGGGGGTCGATTGGTGGCGTTCCCGTATCCTGGGGCGCATTGCCACTAAGTACGACAGCCAGGCTCTGGAAGCCGACGCTCTCCACTTTTCCACGGACATCTGGTCTGCGGGAGTAGTTGTATTTGGCCTCGCGCTGGTGCTCGCCGGCCGAACCTATCACATTTGGTGGCTGCGCGACTCTGATCCCATCGCTGCCCTCATCGTCGCCGGCGTGGTGGTCTCGGTGAGTTGGCGCCTGGCCCGCCGTACCATCGATGCCTTACTCGATGCCGCTCCTCCCGGCGTTCGCTCCCAGATCTATGACGCCGTTTCCCGGGTGAATGGAGTGCTTGAGGTCGATCGCGTCCGCATTCGCCGCGCCGGAAATCGTTACTTCGCCGACGTTGCCGTCGGGCTTGCTCGCAGCGTTACCTTCCAGCGCTCGGGCCAGTTAGCCGCTGCCGTGACCGAATCGGTTCACCGCGTCCTGCCTGACGCCGATGTAACCGTGCAGCCGCTGCCGCGCGCGCAGCATACCGAAAACATTTTTGACCGCATTCGCGGTGTCGCCACCCGCCGCAATCTCAACGTGCACGATATCAGCGTTCAACAACTTGGCGGGCGGCTCCATGTCGAACAGCATGTAGAACTGGACGAACGCATGACTCTCAAAGAGGCGCATGACCAGGTCACGGAACTGGAGGCCGACATCCGTCAAGAGGTCCCGCAGGTCGCCGAGATTCTGACCCACATTGAGAGCGAGCCCGCAACGATTGAAAAGCCGGAACAGGTTGTCGGCGACGCTGAACTTGAACATCGCTTGCGAATGGTTGCATCGCAATTTCCAGAAATCCTGGATGTCCATGATTTCGCCCTCAAGCGCGTCAACGGCCGCCTCTATCTTTCCTGCCACTGCACCTTGTCCGACGCCCTGAGCCTGGCCCGCGTGCACGACATCCAGACCGACCTGGAAATCCGCTTCAAGCAGGATGCCCGGAACTGTTCCGCGTCCTGATTCATCCCGAGCCGAGCACCGATAACCGGAGATAACCATTGATATCCGCTAAAGCAATCTGGACCGACAACGAGCGCTACTTGGGGGAAGCTACCTCACGCCATGCACTCGTCATGGATACGGCCAGCGAAAAGACCGCGAACACACCGATGGAACTGGTGCTGATCGCGTTGTGCGGCTGCACCGCCTCAGACGTGGTTGGAATCCTGAAGAAAAAGCGCGAGCCCTTCACCAGCCTGGAAGTGAGCGCCGAGGGCGACCGCGCCCATGGCTATCCGGCGGTGTACACAGAAATTAAGCTGAGATATCGCGTACGCGGCAACGTTTCCCCCAAAGCAATGGAAGATGCCGTCCGCCTCTCCCAAGAAAAATACTGCTCAGTCTCCGCCATGCTGGAGAAAACCGCGAAAATAGAAGTACAAATCGAATACCTGAACTCTGCTGAGAGCATGTAGGGACAGCCATCGGCTGTCCAGTCGAGCGAAGCTCGACAGTGTTTTGAACGTGTGCAAGATAAGTCACTGATCAGACATGAACCAGCCGCGAAGCGGCGGCAGAATGCAGCCCACGGCGTAAGCCGTGGGACGCGAAAGCTAGCGCCAGCAAGCCCCGGAGGGGCGAAAGAAACAAACCCTAAAACCCACCGAGCCGGTGGGAGTATGATGAACCATCCGAGAATCTTGTCCCTTGCCTGAACCCATCCCTAACTCCCGCGTTCTCCTTTTCAGCCAGCCCGGATGCCTCTCCTGCGAACTCATGCGCATTTACCTCGAAGCCCGCGAGATCCCGTTCCAGGAGCACGACATCAGCGTCGATCTCGAATCCCGCCGCCTGATGACCGAGACCTATGACAGCACAGAAACGCCGACGCTGGTGATTGCTGACGAGGTCATTACCGGATTTGATCCCGTCCGCCTTGACCAGTACCTGGATTCGGTTTCATCATCGAATCCGGTACCCGAATCCTGAACTCTCCAACTCCCAATCAGGCTCATCCCCTGCGCGGATATCTTTTTATTGCCGCCGCCGCATTTCTCTGGGGCCTCTCCGCCGCCATGGCTCGCGCCGTCTTCACCGGAAAATTCCAGCTGGCAGGAGAAATTCAGCACCCCATCGACCCACTGCTTCTGTCGCAAACCAGAACGACGTTTTCTCTCCTGATTCTCGTGCCGCTGCTTGCAGGGCGCGGCGGATGGCGTCGCATCCAGCTTCCCAAGCCGGATTTGATCCAATGCCTGATCCTCGGGATCCTGGGGGTGGCGGTCTCGAATTACTTCTATTACGTTGCCATCCAGAAGACGAGCGTAGCCATTGCCATCGTCCTGCAATACACCGCTCCGGTGTGGGTGCTGCTGTATGTCGTTGCGCGAGGACAACAGAAGCTCACAGTGCAAAAAGTCGCGGCGGTCGCAGTAGCAATCGCAGGAATCGCATTGACCATCGGAATCATTGGTGCGCGC
>QHVR01000608.1 GCA_003223595.1 Acidobacteriota bacterium | reverse complement strand
TGATTCTCAAAGATGCGCGTCTTCGCCGCGGCATATATCTCGAACGTACGATGCCGGTCCAGATGATCCGGCGTGACATTCAACACCACTGCTACTTTCGGCCGGAAACTCTGAATCGTTTCCAGTTGAAAGCTGGAAATTTCCAGCACGATCACCGTCCCCGGCTTGGCGCGCTCGGCCAGCGAAATAGCCGGAGTCCCGATGTTGCCTCCCACCAGCGCCGGAAATCCCGAAGCCGTCATAATCTCGCCCGTCAGCGTGGTCGTGGTGGTCTTTCCATTCGACCCCGTAATCGCCACAATCGGCCCGGGAAGAAATTGAGCCGCCAGTTCGATCTCGCCAATCACGCTTTCGCCTAGCGATCGAGCCTGCACCAGCGGTGGAGCATCCACCGGAACGCCCGGGCTGACCACAATCAGATCCTGTCCCTGGAAGGTGCGGTCGCCATGTCCCCCGGTCTCGACGGTGATGCCGTTATCCAGCAGAACAGGGATTTCGTTGCGCAACTCGTCGCCGCTCTTGGTATCGGAGACGGTGACGCGGGCACCATGGTTCTTCATGAAGAGAGCCGACGCTACGCCGGATTTTCCTAGCCCGACCACCAGCACGCGTTTGCCGTTCAGTTCCATCGAGAACTATTTCACCACAGAGTCGAGAAATTAACTTCAAAGCCACGGATTCACACGGATCTCCACGGATTTAATGCAAAATCAGCTGAAGTATCCGTGTGGATCCGTGAAGATCCGTGGCCAAGATCATCTCAGCTTCAGCGTGGTTAGCGCGAACAATGCGAATACCAGCGACGCAATCCAGAAACGCACAATGATTTTGGATTCCGACCAGCCCATCAGCTCGAAATGATGATGCAGCGGCGCCATCTTGAATATGCGCTTCTTCCTCAATTTATACGACCCCACCTGCAGGATGACCGAGATCGCCTCAATGACGAACACTCCCCCGATGAAGGGCAGCAACAACTCCTGCTTGATGATGACCGCAATCGTGCCAATCGCGCCGCCAAGCGCGAGCGATCCCACGTCTCCCATGAAAACTTCCGCCGGATGCGCGTTGTACCACAGAAATCCGATCGACGATCCCACCATGGCCCCGCAGAATACGCTCAACTCCGCGACTTGCGGCATGCGCTGCAGTTCCAGATAAGTTGCGAAAGTCGCGTGCCCGCTCACGTAGGTGAGCACCGTCAGCGCCCCGGCCGCGATCACCGTGCATCCAATCGCCAGCCCGTCAAGCCCATCGGTTAGATTCACCGCATTGCTGGATCCCACAATCACCAGCGCCACGAACGCCATAAACGGTAAGAAGGCCACCGGCCAAAGCTGCGGATGATGCTCCAGCGTCCCGATCACCAGGTCGGGGTGAAATTGCTTCAAGAATGGCACGATCAGCTTGGTGGAGTACATGCCGTAGGTCTGCATGGCGATTAGCAGTGATGCCACCACAATGCTGGTCGCGATCTGCAGACTCAGCTTTGCCCGACCCGTTAGACCCAGATTCCGCCGGTGCGTCACCTTGGTGTAGTCGTCCGTGAAACCAATGGCGGCAAATGCGCAGGTAGAAAACACCGCGATCCACACAAAGCGATTACTCAGATCGGCCCA
>QHVR01000607.1 GCA_003223595.1 Acidobacteriota bacterium | reverse complement strand
GAAATCCACGGCGCAACATTCTGTGGGCGCTGGCGATGGGGTCGGCGGCTTGCACTGCCGTTTACGTGCTGGCGAATATTGCCTATATGCGCGTGCTTTCCATTGCGGAGATCGCAGCCAGCGAACACGTGGGGGCGAGCGTAGCCGAGCGGGTCATGGGACACACCGGAGGAGTGCTGGTTTCGATCATCATTCTGATATCCATCATCGGGACGCTGAATGGCTGCTTTCTCACCAGTCCACGGATTTATTTCGCGCAGGCGCGCGATGGGCTGTTCTTCCACAAATTTGCCGAAGTACACCCTAGGCATCAGACACCCGGATTTGCCATCATTGCGCAAGGAGTCTGGGCGGCGGTGTTGCTGATCAGCGGCTCATATGAGTCGCTGCTGGATTACGCGATGTTCGCCATCTGGCTCTCGTATGGCTTTATGGTGGCGGGCGTGATTGTCCTGCGGATCAAGCGGCCCGGCCTGGATCGTCCTTACCGCATGTGGGGATATCCCGTGACACCGATCCTGTTTCTGCTAATCACCGCCTGGTTTCTGGGGAACATGATCGTAACTCGTCCGGTGCCGTCGCTCGCGGGATTAGGCCTGATTCTAACCGGCGTCCCAATTTATTTCTTCTGGGCACGGCAATTCCATGCGGCACCCTCTCAAAGATCCTGATCCCGAAGCGCTTCGTTCCTCAGGGTTGACCATTCTACCCGCCGCCCTGTCCGCTCTGATGGCATTGGTAACAGTTGATGCTGTTGTAAACGTAACCTGAGACGTTGGGGTGGCCGAAGTTCGCTGAGTTGTTGCTGCCATGGCACCCGGTGCACTGGAAGACGGCGTAGTTATTCGAGTTGATGTGGCAGGTCGCGCAGACGTTATTCGCGTTGCCGTGACTGGTTGGAAATGGGGTGTATTGCGCGTGATTAAACGTGGCATTCGTCCAAGCGCTGGTGTTATGGCACTTCTGGCAGGTAGTCGGGAAGAACTGCGGCTGCGCGGCGTGCCCCGGGTTAGTGCTGGTGTTGTAATCCGTCTGATGACAGCCGATGCAGGCGGTCGGCAGAGTCGTGTAGTTGTTGTTTACGTGGCAATCTGCACATTTTCGCGGTGGCACCACGTGCGATCCGGTCAGCGGGAATGCGGTGTTGTTGTGGTTGAACGTAGAATCCGTCCAGGCCACAGTGTCATGACAGACCGCGCAGGTCGTGGGAAACCCGGCCGCTGCGTGGGCGGGATTATTTGTGGCGGTGTAATCCTTCTGGTGGCACGAGTAACACGCAGTGCTAGTCAGGTTGTAGTTGTTGTTGACGTGGCAATCCGTGCACTGCCGGGGCGGTACGGTGTGCGATCCGGTCAGCGGAAAACCAGTACTCGCATGGTTAAACTTGCCATGCGTCCAGAGCACCGTATCATGGCAGCTTGCGCAGGTCGTCGGAAATCCGGTATGGGGAACAGGAGTCGTTGCGCCAGCATAATCTTTCTGGTGGCATGAATAACACGCCGCGCTAGTCAGGTTGTAGTTGTTATTGATGTGGCAATCCGAGCACTGCCGCGGCGGCACGGTGTGCGATCCCGTCAGCGCGAATCCGGTGCTGTTGTGGTTGAAGGTCGCATTCAGCCAAGAAGTCGTGTTGTGACAGGAGGCGCAGGTCTGCGGGAAGTTCGAAGTCGCGTGATTTGGATTTGTCGTACCCTGGTAATCCTTCAGGTGACAGGTAACGCAAGCCGTGCTGTTCAAGTTGTAGTTGTTGTTGACGTGGCAATCGGTGCACTGTCGTGGAGGCACGGTGTGCATTCCGGTCAAAGGGAATGCGGTCAGCGAATGGTTAAAAGAGGCATTGGCCCATGACGTGGTGTTGTGGCAGAGATTACAAGTCTGCGAGAAGGCGGCAGAGACGTGATTCGGATTGGTAGCCGCCTGATAATCCTTCAGATGGCAATTGACGCAGGCGGTGCTGGTTAGGTTGTAGTTGTTATTGATATGGCAATCGGCGCACTGTCGCGGCGGCACAGCGTGGCCGGCGGTCAGGGGAAATCCGACCGAGCCGTGATCGAACTTGGCGTTCAGCCAGTTGTCGGTTCCATGGCAGCTATCGCAGGCGGTGGGAAAGTTGGCTGCGACGTGGTTGGGACTTTTGGCCGCCTGGAAATCAGCCACGTGACAGGAAGAGCAGGCCGTGGACATGGTCTGAAAGTGGCTGGTCGCTGCACCCTTGTGACAAGCATCGCAGTCCACCACCGCGTGCGCTCCGGTCAGCGGAAAGCGGTTATTATGCTGCTCAATCTGCCGGATTGAGACTTGCCAGCCCCGAACCGTGTGGCACTGTTCGCAGTTCGCTCCGAGTTGGCGCCGATGAATGTCCGCGTGGCAGTCCTGGCATCGTTGTCCCACATTTGTGAACACTGGCTTGACGTGGCACTCGATGCAAGTGACTGACTGGTGCATCCCGCGTAAAGGGTATCGCGTCTGATTGTGATCGAATTCAGGGACGGCGCGGATCGGCCTCCAGGCCTCCGGGGTGTGACAGTTCTGACACGGAACGTTCAGATTCCCGTGCGGACTGTGCGTACCAGCGGAGTCCTGTGCTTGTGCACGTCCCGGAACTCCGGGAAGGGCCAAGAACAGCACAGCCATCAGACTAATGACACGCCCCGAACCAAACATGCTCCGCCCCCTGCTCGGCCGTCGACACTTTACAAGAAAACGGTAGGAAGATGTATGACGAGGGACAAACTTCGACTACTTAAAAATAGAGACTCGAACCGACGTAAGTGCCCGATCACAAGGTTCAGGTGCATCGGCGCGATTCTTTCGAGTTTACCCTTGCTATGAATCAATGTAAGTTCTCCGCGTTGCCTCGCGCCTGCCTTGTTACTAAGTGTACAAATCTTTGAACGCGTGTGTACTTCAAAGCTAACCGGAAAATGCCCGGCACGCGACGGTACGGGCGTAATGCAAAGTAATGTGATCGTGAACGGTTCGAAATTACAGCATGGTCCGGTCTAACTCTGTTTGCAGTGATGTCAGGCACACTTGCACATACAGTT
>QHVR01000581.1:11060-15733 GCA_003223595.1 Acidobacteriota bacterium | reverse complement strand
ATCTTATTGTCCGCCAGTCCCTGGTGCCCGGGCCCCAGCACGTAGACGGAGACGCCGACGAAGTACAGCATCACAGTCGGCACGTAAAGCATGTTGTTGGTCCAGTAGCACCAACCGGAGAGAAATCCGTGAAAGTCGCCGAACACTTCCTTCGCCCAGAGATAGACGCCTCCTTCGCCGGGATAACGATGCGCCAGCTCGATCACCGCAATGCCCTGGGGCCAGAAAAACAGAAGCAGCGAAATGACCCAGAGCCAGACGGTGACACCACCGTTGGCTGCAATCGAAGGCACCACGTTCAAATTGAATACGGCGACCACGAAGAGCAGCACCAGATCGCGCCGCCCGAGAGCGCGGATCAGATGCGGCTGTTCGGGTTGTGTCGTCGTGGACAAAGTCAGGGTAAGTGAGTAGCGGTCAATGGCTCGCAACCCAGCGCTGCAGAAGGCTGGGCGCCGTAGCCACTGACCGCTGCTTGTTAATGTGCTACTTCCGCCGGAACGCGCTCGCTGCGCTCCTGCTGCGCTTTCGCCAGCGAAGCTGCGATATCGTTGAACGCAGCCAGGTGTTTGTCGATGTCCGCTTCAGTATGCTGAACGGAGATCGTCCACTGCTCATCCCACCAGTAAGGCTGGGCCATAACGCCGCGGTTCACCATGCCGAACCAGTAGTGACGCCACAGATCTACGTCGACCACGGTCCAGTCGCGGTAATTGCGGATTTCTTTTGGATACAACATCAGCGCGCCGTTAGCTCCGGCTTGTGCGATATAAGCCTGCAGGCCCACCTTCGCAATGGTCTGACGATAACCGTCCGCCAACTTCTTGCTCAGCTTGTCCACATGCGCGTAATTCTGGCGCGTGAGAACTTCACGGAAGGTAGCCAGACCTGCTGCCATCGAGACCGGGTTAGTGTTGTACGTCCCGCCGTGGAAGACCTTGTGCTGCGAAATCAGGTCCATCACGGATCTGTGCGTGCCAAACGCGGCCAGCGGCAAGCCGCCGCCGATGGATTTGGCGAGGCAAATCATGTCGGGCATTACGCCGAAGTATTCGCTGGCGCCGCCCCATCCCAGCTTGCAGCCGGTTTTCACTTCGTCGTAGATCAACAGCGCGCCGTTCTTCGTTGCGATCTCGCGCAGGCCTTTGAGGAAGCCGGCCTGCGGCATGCACAGGCCAACATTCATCAGGATCGGCTCCAGAATAATCGCGGCAATTTCGCCTGGATTCTCTTTGAAGCGGCGCTCGACCGTGGCCAAGTCATTGAAGGTCGCGATGAGAACGTTCGCCACCGCAGATTTCGGGACCCCAAGCCCGCCCGGCACGGCAGTAGGAGCGTTGATGTCGCCGTAGTCCGGAGCGTGTGGCTTCACGCTGACCAGGGCGCTGTCGTGCAGTCCGTGATACGCGCCTTCAAACTTCACGATCTTGTCGCGTCCGGTAGCGGCGCGGGCAAGACGAATGGCATGCATCGTCGCTTCCGTCCCGCTGTTGCCAAACCGGCACATCTCAATCGGAAAGCGGTTGCAAATTTCCTCTGCCAGTTCCCATTCCATGTCGTGCGGCATGCCAAAAGCCGCTTCTCGACCGCCTTCATCACCGCAGGATGGCAATGTCCCGCCATCAGCGCGCCGAACGTTAGATTGTGATCGATGTACTCGTTGCCATCGAGGTCGCGAAACTTGCTTCCGCTGGCCTCTTTCACAAAAATCGGCCACGGATCGTACGCGCGATAATTGCTGGCCACACCCAAAGGAATGCGCTTGAGATTCTTCTTGTGGGCTTCGGCGGATTTGGGGGTTCGCCGCTCGAAAGTGGCGAGTTCTTTCTGCAGATCGGGGTACATCGAGGTCTCCGAGATAACTCAGGCCGGCTGATTTCTGATGGGTCAGCGGGCCATTAGATTGCCCGGGCGGCCAAAACCGCCCGGGATTCGATTATTACATCAGAAGAAAAACTTCAATGCGAACTGCATCAACCGCGGATCGCGGGCCTGGGTAACCTGGCCGAATTGCGAGCCGTCGGAAGTGTTGCCGTCTGGATTAAAGAACTGCGTGTGATTGAAGATGTTAAAGAACTCAGCGCGAAAATCAACACGCTTCTGCTCGCTAATTTTAAATGTCTTCAGGATAGCGAGATCCGTGTTGCTGATATGTGGTCCGCAGCAGATCGTACGCTTGGCATTGCCCATGGTTCCCAGCAACGCCGGGTCATAGCAACCAAAAACCGCACCGGCGCTGCAGGCTGGCTGCGAAGGATCGGTCGCGTTCTCTGTGAAGCTGTTCGGATCGAAGAAATAGAGCCCATTCGATTGTGGCTTCATCTTGCGGAATGGAGCCAGTTGAGCCGGCTCGCCGGGCAGTTCAAAATCAAAGCTGTACATCAGTTCGTTATCAGCGAGGGACGTGATCCGGATGGGGAATCCTGTTTGGAAAGTCGTGATGCCCGAAAGAGCCCAGCCATTCACGATCTGCCCTTTCGCTCCGCTGTACTTGTGAAACGGCAGTTCCCAGTAATAGCTCACAACAAACCGATGCCGCGCGTCGAAGTTGGACAGGGAGCGACTAATCTTAGGATCGATCGGGTTCAGGATACCCTCGAAGCTCGACGCCTCGTCGAATGATTTGCTGAAGGTGTACGCGGCCGTCATTTGCAGGCCGTGAGCGAAACGCTTATCCAGCGAAGCCTGTAACGAGTTGTAGGCAGAATTGGCGATCGTGTCCTGCGCGAAGATGCTGCTGAACACTGGCACGCCGTCGGCAGGGCAGCCGCCCCCCGTCATCGGATTGCAGTTGGGTGATGAGTAACGACGAAGGCCGACGAGTGTGACTCCATTCGGCGCGACACTGGCTACTGACGTACCCGCTGGAATTGTTGCCGGTCCATTCGGGCCATACGGAAGCGACAAGCCACCGGCGGGAATTACAACGTTCTGAAGCACGCCGTTGGCATCATAGGCTTGCGTCGGAATCGTGAACGCGGAATCCGCGTAGTAAGGCCCGCAGGTTGTACCTATATCAGGATGATTGGGGGTACCGTCCCCCGGGTAGGCATCCTCTAGCGCCTGCAAGCCGAGGCAGGTCTTGGGATTACCGTAGTTAATGTCGTGCGTCGCAAGCAGGCGGTGCCCCTGCGATCCTACGTAGCCAATTTCAAACTTCAAGTCATTGGTGAGCTGACGTTGGATTGTCAAATTGTATTGCGCCGAATACTGGCTCCGCATATGAGGTTGAAATTCCCCAAACAGAAGGATTGGCCGGAAGGTCGACCAATCAACTGGCTGTCCGCGCGGCGGACTTAGGATTCCGTTGAACGGATTTGGATAGACTAGCGGGGGACCACCTTGATCCAAAAAAGGCTGGTTGAACAACGTGTTCACTGGGAATGTGCTGCCACCAAATGGTGGTTCGGCGCTGAACTGCTCGAGCACGAGTTGTTCAATAGGGTTATAGAAAAGCCCCCAGCCAGCACGAATGCTGGTCTTACCGGAATTGCCCGGACTCCAGGCGATACCAATTCGTGGCGCAAAAGCTTTGTAGTAGGTTTGAGTCAATCCGTTGGGAACTCCTCTATCTCCAGGTACAACCAAGCCCGTAGGAAAGACCGAAGTGCAATCACTCGTTCCAAGTGCGTTGATACTTTCCTGCGAAAGTTTGCAGGGATACACACTGCTCGATTGCCCGGGCCGGAACGTCTGTACATGCTTGCCAATATCGGCAATGGGAGTATTAAGTTCCCAGCGGAGCCCGTAGTTCAGAGTGATATTGGGCCTGACCTTCCAGCTGTCCTGCGCATACAGATACAATCCTGTGCTGCGGACATTCTCTACCTGCGCAGAGCCTTGACCGTAAGAGCCCGGGAAGCCAAGAAGGTAGTCTGAAAAAACCGTATCGCCGACCGTGCTGTTACTGGAACTGCCGTCAAAGAAAAACTCGCCGTTCACATCGAAATACAACGTCTGGTCAAAGCGCTGGCGTCGCACATCGCCGCCGAACTTCATCGAGTGATTCCCCACGACCTTGCTCAGACCATCGGACCACTGGAATGAGTTCCCTACTTGGGGTAGTTCGCCTTCGCCGTTGTTGCCGATCGTGAAGCCACCACTTAGCTGAATGAACGGTAGTCCTTCGTGCTGTGGTCCGAGATTGGGGTGAATGCCGGTCGCATTGCCGGGAGTGCCGTCTGAGAAACATGGCACTGGACCCAGAGCAGCGGTGAGCCAAGTCGGAGCTGCCGGACAGGAATCCTGCACCAAGCCGGTCCGCACCGGGTGTTGGAACGTGCGCTGCGCTTCGCGGTTATAGTTAAAGCGGAATTCGTTAACCGTACTGTTGTTGATGGTCCACGTATGGCTGATGTTCCACTGTTGGAAACGCTCGCCGGTGGCGGATCCGAAGCCAGGAATGTTTGCGCCCGCTGCCTGAAACTGTGCAAATGGCGAGACGAGGTGATGATCGTCGAAGTAGTAGTAGATGCTGAGATTCTGGCTGTTATTGATTCGGTGGTCGATCTTGACGGTGAATTGGTCGCCTCGTTCGGGTTGAACCGGAACGGTCTGAACAATACTGCCACCATTGGCAGGTGTCGGAATAAGCTGCAGCAGATCAACCGCGGTCGCGTCCATGCACGCCAGGGGGATGATGTTCTCTTGCCCGGTGGACACGTTCGTAAAAA
>QHVR01000581.1:0-11007 GCA_003223595.1 Acidobacteriota bacterium | reverse complement strand
AGTGGCGCCCCCATTCTGAGCGGCAATAGCCTGCGCGCATCCTGGACGCTGATTCAGGGCATAGGCACTCGTCAGAGTTCCCGCGAATGGACTCTCAGAAGAAAAATCTGCAAACGGCTGACTGGCACTGGGGCGCTCGGCGGCGCTCGGCACAATGACAGCCGGGGATGGAATTCCCTGCCGAATTCTGCGTCCTTCGTAAGATGTGAAGAAGAACGTCCGATCCTTAACAATTGGCCCCCCGAACGTTCCACCGAACTGATTCTGATTGAACTGCGGCTTGGGACATCCATCCGGAGAGAAGCAATACGCGTTTGAGTTAAGGACCTTATTGCGGAAGAACTCGTACATGTTTCCGTGAAACTGGTTTGTGCCAGACTTCGTTACGACATTCACAACAGAACCCGAGTTCCGCCCGTACTCCGCGTCAAACGTGTTGGTTAGAACGCGAAATTCCTGGATGCTATCCGGCGATGGCTGCACGGTGGGCAAGTTCACGAACTGATCGTTGGCATCCCCGCCATTGACACTGAAGTTGTTGGAGCGCCCCCGCCCGCCATTCACCGATACCGCGCCCGCATTGCTGCTTCCGTACACGATCGAGTTGCTGGATCCCACCGTCGACATTACTCCTGGCTGCAATTGCAAGAACTGATAGGTGTCGCGCGAGTTCAGCGGAAGCTCGCTCACAGCGCGGTCACCCACGACAGCTCCAAGTTGAGTGCTTGTGGTCTCCACCAGCGGCGCTTCCGAAGTCACATCGACCACTTCCTGCGCCGCGCCCACTTGCATAGTCATGTTCAGCGTGAGCACCTGGTTGATGTCTAGACTCACGCCCCGGCGGACATTCTTCTTGAAGCCCGCCGCGTCGAACTCCAGGCGATACGTTCCCACCGGCACCTCGACAAAGTCATAGTCGCCATTGTCGTTCGTCTTGATGTCGCGACTGACGTTCGTGGCCTCGTTCACCAAAGCGACTTTGACGTTCGACAGAACCGCGCCGCCTGGGTCGGCGACTCTTCCGACGATTCGCCCGGTTGTACCCTGGGCCAAGAGGAAGGTGGGGACGGTTAAAGAGACGGCAACCACAGCAAGGCAAACTATCAGCCAGCAGACTCGACGTGACCGCATGGGACCACCTCCGAAAACCGGGAACAGTTTTTTTGGAATGCTGATGAAAGCGACTGCTTGATTCCGCAGATAACCTTGCTATAATCCCGCAAGGTTAGAGAAGCCCTGTGGGTGCTGTCAAGCAGAAAAACAGATGTAAGCCCTATAGAAATTTCTAACCAATATAGCTTTGCGCCGAGTATGGCCGAACCTTACTTGAAAATTGGAGACGTCGCAAAAAAGGTCGGCGTGTCTCCGTCCGTGATTCGCCTGGCGCGGCCCCGCCGAACCGAGAGCAAGTATCGGCTGTACACGACCGAAGACGTGAAACTGCTGAAGCGAGCGCGATTTCTGCGCAAAGTACGCGGCTTGAATGCGGCCGCCATCGTTCAACTGCTGAAGCGTGAAGGAAAAGTGCACCCGGCTGGGGATGGGAACGTCAGCGCGATTGGCGGTCATCTTCGGCAACTGCGGACCCGCCGTAAGCTCTCTCTCGCGCAAGTCGCAGACGCTGTCGGCATCTCCGTGGGATTTCTCAGCGCCATGGAACGGTCCCAGATGAGCGGCTCCGTTGGGACCCTCCGCAAGCTGGCGAAGTTCTACAAGACGAACATTCTCGATTTCTTCGATGCCAACGGCGCCAGCAGCCGGCAAGTTCGCGCTTCCGATCGCAAGGTTCTGGAAGCCGGCGCAGGCGTTCGCATGGAGCTTCTGGCGTGGGGCAATACAGTGATGGAGCCGCACCTGTTTCGAATTGCGCCCGAAGCCGGCAGCGGAGATCCTTATACGCACGAAGGGGAAGAGTTCATTTACGTTCTTAGCGGCGAACTGGAGATCACGCTTAATGGCGAGGAGTATTGCCTGAAGCCGGGCGACAGTTTCTATTTTGAAAGCGCGACGCCGCATCGCTGGAAAAATCCGGGCCACAAGGAAACCTTGGTCTTGTGGGTCAATACTCCCCCAACTTTCTAATCAACACCGTCGTCGTGGAGGTCACAATGGATCGGCATCGCGCAGCGCGTTTACTACCGTTGCTGCTGCTTCTATTCGTTACATCCTGCTCCAAGAAGACTCCCACCTTGAATCTCCTGGTGTGGGAAGGATACGCCGATCCGTCGTTCGTCAAAACTTTTGAGGATGAGAACCATTGCAAGATATCCGCGTCTTATATGGGATCGAGCGACGAGCTCATGGCGAAACTGCGGGGCGGGAGTGCCGCCAATTATGACGTGATCTCTCCTTCCAGTGATGTGGCCAGCGCCATCGCGACATCGCAATTGGCCGCGCCCCTCGATCTCTCGACAATTCCCAGCTACGGCCAACTTTCTTCCCAGCTCACTTCCCTTCCTCTGGTGAAGAACAGCGGTCAGGTCTATGGGGTGCCTTTCATGTGGGGACCCGATCCGCTCATCTACGACACCACAGTATTCGCGCAGCCGCCCGATTCGTGGAACCTGATGTGGGATGAAAAATACAAGGGCAGGATTTCCGTCTGGGACGATCTCTCCAGCGTGTACATGGCCGCACAGGTGCTGGGCTACGACAAGCCGGATCCTTCGCACCTTTACAATTTGAGCGATCAGGAACTGGAAGCTGTGAAGAAGAAGTTGCTGGAACTGAAACCGAACGTTCGCAAGATGTGGTCAACGGGCGGTGAGTTGACGAATCTGTTCGAAAACCATGAAGTCGTAATGGCAATGGGATGGCCCCTGAACACCGCGGACTTGAAAAAGGCAGGATTTCCCGCCGGAGAGACGATTCCGAAGGAGAACACGACCGGCTGGATCGATCACCTGATGATCACCGCCGCGAGTGAAAACAAGGAACTCGCACACAAATTCCTGGAATACATGATCCAGGCTAAAACGCAAAAGCTGGTCACAGATAAGACCCATTACGTGCCGGCCAATCCGCAGGCCGCGCAGTTTATGACGGCGGACGAAGTCAAAGGTCTTCACCTCGACGATGTGGAGGGTTATCAGAAGAGGATCTACTTCTGGCAGAATGTCCCCCGGCGCGCGAAGTACACGGAAATTTGGAATGAGGTAAAAGCCGCGCAGTGACACCATTTCTAACGAACTGACCCGTACATGGCCACCTTCAAAGATTCCCTGCGGACGCAAACTGCGGATTCGCAGGGCCCCGCAAATCCGCATCTTCTTTCCATTCGGAATGTGGCCAAGAGCTTCGGGCGGAATCAGGTGTTGCGCAACGTTTCGCTGGACGTCGCCGAAGGCGAGTTCCTGACAATTCTGGGTGAGAGCGGGTCAGGCAAGACCACGTTGCTCCGCATCATTGCGGGTTTCGAGACGGCGAACTCGGGCGAGCTATGGATGGGATCAGAGCGGCTCGATGGTCAGCCACCGTATCGGCGCCGCGTTAACACTGTTTTCCAGCACTATGCGCTTTTTCCTCACCTGACCGTGGAACAAAACGTCGCCTACGGTTTGCGGGTGGCGAAACGGCCCGAGGCGGAAACGCGGCAGCGCGTCGCCGAAGCCCTGGCAATGGTCAAAATGACCGCGCAGGCAAGCGCCAAACCCTCCCGCATCAGCGGCGGGCAGCAACAGCGTGTGGCGCTGGCTCGCGCGCTGGTAAACCGGCCTCGACTGCTCTTGCTCGACGAGCCTCTATCGGCGCTGGACGCAAATCTCCGCCGGCAAATGCAGGTCGAATTGAAATCGCTTCAGCGCGAGGTCGGAACCGCATTTGTATTCGTCACCCACGACCAGGAAGAAGCCATGGTCATGTCGGACCGCATCGCGCTGCTGCGATCCGGAGAACTGGAACAGGTCGCCACACCTCGCGAGATTTATTCCCGTCCCGCGACCTCCTATGTAGCCCAGTTCATCGGCCACACCAATTTGCTGAAGGGTGAAGTACAGGCTGGCACCGTCCGTTGCGGAGCCATCTCGTGGAGAACCGAACTCCCGGACGGTCCGGCATTGTTTTCGTTGCGACCCGAGCACATCCGGCCAGTTCAAGGGGCATCCAGTCCTGGCGCCGTCCGGGTTCGAGGACACCTTCTGCATCAGGCGTTTCAGGGCTCTACTGAATTAATTCGCGTTGCCGCCGACGGCGGAATGGTTCTGACCATGCGCGTGGCCAGCGGAAGCTCTCTCGCCGATCACCTGGAAATAGAATTCTCCGCCGCCGACGCGGTCGCAGTGCGTGAGTCTCCCGAGAGAATCTGATGTTCTCCCGCGCCTACAAGACGATCGTTACCGCCCCGCCGCTGGTATGGGTCACCATCTTTCTGATCGTGCCCTACGCCTTGATGTTTTGCTACAGCTTCTGGTCGGTCTCGTCGGGGCAAACGATCGTGCATTCCTGGAATCTACAGAACTATCACGAATTGCTGCGCAAACCGGTTTACTGGGAAACGCTGCTCCGGTCCATTTGGATCGCGGCGCGGGTCACGCTTTTCTCCCTGGCCCTCGGATACCCGTTAGCTTATTTCCTGTCCTTTTACGCAGGCAGGCGCAAGGATCTGCTCTACCAACTGGTGATCATCCCGCTTTGGGTCAGCTATCTGGTGCGGGCGTATGCGTGGAAAACCATCCTCGGTTCCGACGGCGTGCTGAATACGTTTCTGCAGTACGTGCATCTGACCAGCCACCCGCTTGAGTTCCTGCTGTACAGTCCATTTGCGGTAGTGCTCACGCTGACCCACATCTACACGCCATTCACCATTCTCCCGATTTACGCGGCTCTTGAGCACATCCCGCGCAATCTGGTCGAGGCTTCCACCGATCTCGGCGCCACCCCGACACAAACATTCTGGAAAGTCATTCTCCCATTGTCCATCCCGGGAGTGGTTGCGGGCGCGACATTCGCCTTCGTCCTCAGCCTCGGGGACTTTCTGGCTCCCCTCCTGCTGGGTGGCCCCAGCGGAATCATGATTTCGAACGTTGTTGTGAGCCTGTTTGGCGCGGCCTACAACTGGCCGCTGGGTGCAGCCATATCGCTGGGTATGCTTGTGATCGTGGTTAACCTGCTGTTCCTCTCTGAAAAGCTGGAAAAACGCTGGAGCTTCTCATGAGCGCCGATCGCCCTCGCTCCCGCTGGCTGCCTATCCACGCCGTCGCCGTATTTGCATTTCTCTATCTTCCGATTGCGGTGCTTATCCTCTACTCATTCAACCGCCAAGGCGTCGGAGGATTTCCTCCGCACCATCTCACTTTGGATTGGTACCGGATTCTGTTTGCCGATGATGCCATCTGGGACTCGGTGCTCAACAGCGTGGAAGTAGCTTTTGCGGCCATGGCGATCGCGTTGGCATTCGGCATTCCCGCCGCCCTTGCCCTGGATCGGGCGCAGTTTCCGGGTAAGGCATTGTTTCGCAGGCTGGTACTCCTGCCATTGATCCTTCCTGGCATTATTACCGGACTGTCCCTGCTGATGTTGTTCAACCTCGCCGGCAAAAGGCTCAGCCTGCTTACCATTGTTCTGGGACACGGAACGGCCCTGATTTCGGTGGCTACGACGGAAGTTTTCGCTGGACTGCAGAAACTTGATCGTGCGCAGGAAGAGGCGTCCCTCGATTTAGGCGCAACCTACTGGCAAACTTTTTGGCGCATCACCGTGCCCAATCTGAAGTTGCCCATCATTGGAGCGGCGCTGCTGATTTTCACCCTGTCGATGGATGAGATCGCCGTCAGCTTTTTCCTGATCGGACGTGAGAATACTCTGCCACTGGAAATCTGGGCGAGATTGCGCCGCGGGATTACTCCCGAGATCAACGCCATCTCAACGATAATCTTTGTTTTCTCTCTGATCGCAATCGTCCTCTGGTATCGGTTGCGCGTGCGGGCGGAAGGCGGCACCGAAATTGGGGCGGAATTGCTGGAAACTTCAGAACCGCACCCGTAAAAACTCGAAACCCCGCTGACCCTGCAACCGCTTCGTCTTCTCACTGAGAATCCCCAGCAATCCCGCACGACATAGTAAAGTGGTAGTGAGAGGAAATTAGAAAGGATTGCGATTGAGTTCAGGGATTCGCAACATCGCCATTATTGCGCACGTCGACCACGGCAAAACCACCCTGGTCGACGCTATGCTGCAGCAGAGCGGCACTTTTCGCTCCAACGAACACCATGTCGAACGGGTGATGGACTCCAACGAACTGGAGCGCGAGCGCGGCATCACGATTTTGGCCAAGAACACGGCCATCTTCTACCACGATGTGAAGATCAACATCGTCGATACTCCCGGTCATAGTGACTTCGGCGGTGAGGTCGAGCGCGCATTAAAGATGGTGGACGGCGTCATGCTCCTGGTGGACGCCAGCGAAGGCCCGCTGCCGCAGACGCGGTACGTCTTGAGCAAGGCGTTAGAAGCCAAATTACCTCCCATTGTCGTCATTAATAAGATCGACCGTTCCGACGCGCGTCCGCAAGAAGTACTGAATGAAATCTATGATCTCTTCATCGATCTGGACGCAAAGGAAGACCAGATCGATTTTCCAGTGCTTTATACCAACGCAAAGACAGGTACCGCGAGCACTGATATCCGTGGTGGCGGCGAAGACCTTCGCCCCCTATTCGACGCCATCCTGAAAACAATTCCGCTCCCCAAAGGCGATCCCACGGGGCCTTTGCAGATCATGGTCGCGAACCTCGATTACAGCGACTATTTAGGACGCCTGGCCATCGCGCGTGTGTTCAATGGAAAGATGTTTACGGGCGAGGAAGTTGCCATTGCCAAGCTTGACGGTTCTTTTCAGAAGACCAAGATCACCAAGCTCTTCTCCTTCTCCGGACTGAAGCGCACCGACATTACTGAAACCGAACTGGGCGACATCGTTGCCGTTGCTGGGGTCGAGGGCATCACTATTGGGGAAACAATCACGGATGTCGCCAATCCCGCTCCTCTGCCGCATATCGCGATCGACGAACCCACGATTGCCATGCTGTTCACGGTCAACACCTCCCCGTTCGCGGGAAAAGATGGCACGTATGTAACTTCCCGCAATCTCCGCGAGCGGCTGGAAAAAGAATTACTGACAAACGTCTCCCTGCGAGTGGAAGACACCGGGACGACGGATTCGTTCAAAGTGCTGGGCCGTGGAGAGTTGCAGCTCTCCATTCTGATCGAGATGATGCGCCGCGAAGGCTACGAATTGATGGTTGGCAAGCCTGAGATCGTCACCAGGCGCATCGACGGCAAGCTGATGGAACCGGTGGAGCATCTCACTGTCGACGTTCCCGAGGAATTCGTCGGAGTCGTGATGGAGCAACTCGGCTCGCGTAAAGGTGAAGTCACAAGCATGCACAATCACGGCTACGGGCGCGTGCGCATCGAGTTTCGCGTTCCCAGCCGCGGCCTCATCGGCTTGCGCAGCCAGTTGCTGACCGATACGCGCGGCACTATCGTCATGAACTCGCTTTTCGACGGCTACACCGAATGGCAAGGCGAGATTCCCCACCGGCTGACCGGGGCACTGATCGCGGATCGCGCCGGAGTTTCCACCGCCTATGCTCTGTGGGGATTACAGGAACGCGGTGAACTCTTCGTCGGTCCGGGAGTCGAACTCTACGAAGGCATGATCATCGGGGAGAACGCCAAGGACACAGATCTCGACGTGAATGCGGTTCGCGAGAAGAAGCTGACGAACATGCGCGCCTCGACCGCCGACGAAGCCATCCGCCTCGTCCCATTCAAGCCGCTGAACCTGGAGCAGGCCATCGAATTCATCGCCGACGATGAGTTCGTTGAAATCACGCCGAAATCCTTGCGCCTCCGAAAAAAAGTATTGCAGGCGAACAAGCGAAAAAAGAGCTCGTACGCGACTGTCGAAGAGTGAAACCGTCCAGCACATCCAGGAACAAGAAGACCAGTGACAAGAACGCTCGCCTGCGAATGTTTCTCGTTCCCTGCAGCTGCGGGATGACCTTTGCGGTCGCCGAAAACTATGACCGCCAAGGGACGGCATGGAGTCGTTACATGGTCTGCCCCGGATGCGGCAAGCGCCACGATCCCAAAAATCGGCTGCTGCAAATCGGATTCCAGGCTGAAGGCTATTGGACAGTTGACGACTGCTAGCCATTCCCATTCATCTTGACAGCCCGTTGCGAGAAACCTGCTATACTTCCGCCCGCATTTGACTGTTGCCAGCTCCGGTCTCGATTTCAGGAAGGCCCTCCCGACCTGCCAGTCCGCCGAAACGAGCTTGCATTCCGACAGCTCAATGCAGGGGCAGACCCGTGAAAAACATCTTTGTCGGCAATCTCAGCTTCAACACCAACGAGGACGAACTCCGGCAGGCCTTCGAAGCCTACGGGCCAGTGGATCGTGTCAGCATCATGATGGACCGCGATACGGGACGGTCGCGGGGCTTCGGTTTCGTTGAAATGACCAACAACGAAGACGGCGAGAAAGCAATCGCCGCGCTCAACGGAAGCGAGGTGGGCGGCCGCACCATCAATGTTAATGAAGCTCGGCCGAAAACGGAGCGAGGCGGTGGTGGCGGTGGTGGCGGCGGTGGTTTTGGGCGCGACCGCGGCGGCAAAAGCGGCGATCGAGGAGGCGGTCGACGCGACCGCTGGTAAGCCGAACCAACTCTGCTCCGACCGCATGCGCTCCCTTCTGCGTTGCTACTCCTTTGCTCGCCCATTTAAACGGTATTCACCACACTCGCGTAGCTCGGCTGGATAGAGAGGTTGCGTGCGGACCTCATTAACGGGCGCGGTGCAATTCACGACTCCCTTATTAGAAGATTCAAGGTATGCCGCCAGGTGGCTCAGGCCGCAATTAGCGCAACACTGCTACCTCATTCCGGATCATGAGACTTGCTTGTCTGGCGCTCACCCTCAGTCGCGGCAAAGAAGGCCGCTCGCGATCACAAAGTGATTGCGCCATCACTGGTCTGGCCTGAGATCTCGACGATGCCATAGTGGCGTACTGGGCTTGGAAGATTGCACAAAGCTTCAGGAAGGCGATGCGGTGCGCACCACAGGCAAGTTGCTCGAAGTACCGGCGGGGCTTGGACGCAGTCAGAGCCAAGTGACCATGGTGTGAAGGCTCAGTTTTGCCCCAGAATCGAAAACGACATAGCGAGATACTTCCGATTCGGGAACGCGTTCGGGAATGCTCTAGACCTGGAATTCGGCGGCTAAAGTCATTTTCTTGCCCATACCTCGATCGGGCGGCCTGTATAAGGCGCTTCCAGAACGTCGACAACTTCATACTGACTTCTAAGCGCCTCCAATGCAGATGCCAATAGACGTTCCCCGCTGCGGCGACCATTGCGCCAATTTATCTCACCCTCGCGCAATTGCGCCTCGCTGTAAGACATGAAAACGATAACGACTGGGGGATCCCGCCGAAGGTTCTCGGCATCTCGTGCGTATATATTGTCTGACGTGACATCGACGAAGTGCACAAAAGCAAAAGTTGATGGCTGCCGGTGGGATAGCAAATACAGAACCGGCATGCTTGGAAATTCTGCAATCTTGTCCGATGACGTTGAATGTGCCTGAATATCGTCGACGAGCCGCTCAACTATAGCGGCAGTCTGGGGTGTGACTCGAATTCCCTTTAGCTCCGGGAACTTCAAAGCGACGTTTGCTTCCGATGCATCGCCCTCCTGCCAGTCATCCCAACGATAAGGCCGATGCATCTTCACACTTGCCATGGCGCCGACACAGGCGAGCACGAGCACGACGGTAGTCGATTTCACGAGTTTGGGCATCTTGCCCGAAGACGGCAGAATAGAGAGCCCGAACGCCATTACGAAAGGAAATGCCGGCAGCAGCATCATCCGGGAATCTGCTAGCGAGAACGATGCTATGTAAGCGTGCAAGGAACAGGTAACTGCTCCAAGCAATATCTGTTCCTGCCACCAGCTCAAGGGCCCACGAAGAAACCGTCGGCCGTACACGACGAGGATCACTAACGAGCCGATTTGGCCCATATAAAGAGGGGCTATCTGAAACGCGAAATCCAATCGCGATTTAGGATCAGCGAAATCCTGAGCATGTTGCGCCCACAGCAGTACAGCCGATGCGACAACGGCAAATGCAACGGCAGACCAGCTCCTGACATCGCTGGAGGTGCTCTCGGGTTTTCTGCGTATAAGCGAATAGATTCCAAAAAATGCGACGACTGTGATGGCGAGAGCAGCAGCCGCCATATGAGGGTGATCGCTATACGTCCCACTGATCTGGCGAGTTAATAGTGATCTGGCGCTCCCCTTGCTGGACGGCCCCTGCAGAATAACCGCATCCACGAATGCCCGAAGAGCCTGGTGAGCAGCCAGCCAGCTGGCTACAAATACCAGAGGAACGAGCCACCCGAAAGCAAATGCTGCGGCTGTCCTCAGCCCTGCGCGTACACCGGACCGCCTCCATATCAACACAGGCAATGTAAGGCCCAGGGATACGGTCGCTGCAATGCCGGAGGTTTGTTTCGTAACTAATGACAACCCTGCGACGAAACCCGTCAGCACGACTGCTGCGAGACTCCCTGAAAGCGCAAAGCTCGCACACACGACCGCGAGTACTGAGTACAGGAAAACGGCCAGATGTAACCCGCTGAGTGATTCCGTCGAGTAACGAAGAGAAATGGCCGAGCTGGCAATTATTGCGACAGTCACCCAAAAGATAGGGAATAAACGAACGAGCCAGAGGTAGAGTGCCGCTGAGATGACCAGCACCGCGAGGAATCCAAACAACTCAGGAACGATGAGTTTAACCCCGAAGGCTTTCGTCAGGGCTGCCATCGTAAGTGCCTGCCCGGGAGGTACGAAGAGGTGGAAATCGCGGTATGGAATGTGCCCTGAAAGAATCTGCACTCCACAAAACTGATACCAACCTTCGTTGGTGATACCGAGATACCTATTCCACCAGGGTAGGACGAATAAGAAACAGAAAAGGACAACGCAGAAACCTGTGAGGA
>QHVR01000580.1 GCA_003223595.1 Acidobacteriota bacterium | reverse complement strand
GTGTAGCGCGGCAACTCGCGCCTGTCGGCAGGTTGGAGCACGACACGGTGATGCTGGACGCGTAAAGGGGATGCGGTGCCAGCAAAACCGTGTAATTCGCGGTGGATCCGGCTTGAGCAACTGACTGGCTTAGCGGGCTGGGCGTCATACTGAAATCCGACATCGTCGCTCCCACCAATGTCTGTGCCAGCACGATGTTACCGGGCGCCATCAGCTGAACCGCGCCGCCATTGAAGGTCTGTGGATTTCCCGTGGCCGTTCCGGTGGGAGTGACGACGATCGTCACGGTAGCGGTCGACCCGGCCTGGAGGGACGGCAGCGTGCAGCTCACAATCGCATTGGTTGAAACTCCACCGCACGTCCCGGAACTCACGCTGGCGGAGTTGAACGTTAGGGGCACCCCCGTAACGCTGGAGTTCAAATTATCAATCAGCGTGATATTGTTCGCCAGGTCTGGGCCGCTGTTTTGGACGATGTAGGTAAACGTGGCTTGATTCCCTGCGCTGATGATGTTCTGCTGATTTGTACCCTGGGTCAGAGTGCCTTGGATCGACAGACTCATCGCGGAGCCCAGTTGAGTTACGAAAGCGTCATACCCGCCCAGGTAGCCTCCACCTTGCGTAGAATCGAGAGGCTTGGCAACGTGCAAGTCTGGCGAGGTAGTCTCCCCTGCCACATAGGTATTTTGATTCGCGTCCAACGCGACCCCGGTACCTGCATCCGTGCCGCTGCCACCGAAGTAACTGGACCAGGAACCCGCGGTTTGGCCGGTCGTGGCCGCGGTGTAAATGCGCGCAATAAACGCGTCTTGCACACCAGCAAAGGTAGATTGAATCGAGTTCGACGGGGGCACCACAGGAAAATCCGATGACAAGGTCGAACCCGTAACCACCGCGCCGCTGCCATTGTCGACCGTGATGGCAGCTCCGGCATCGGCACCGCTTCCCCCAAGATATGAGAAGTAGGTCAGGGAGACATTGGTCGTTGAAGCAGTCGTGGTCGCAGCGGGGTTGGAGAGCCGAGCCACGAAGGCGTCATCGGGGGCCGGACTCGCAGGTGCAGTACACGCCGTTCCCGCCGCCGGATTCACCGGAGTATCGAGACACCGCTGAAATGATTGTGACGTCGTCAGGCTGGTGATGTTGCTCGCGATATCGCTGGAGTTGGTGGTCCCCACGACGTAGACATTTGCCGCTCCGGAATCCACTGCAACTCCAGTGCTCGAGTCCTTGCCCGTGCCACCCAGGTACGTCGACCAGGCCAGCTGCGATCGTTGATCAACACCGAGATTCACGTTCAGTTTCGCCACGAACGCATCCGGTTCTGCCGCAGTGGTGTTAGAGCAGCTTGGAGAAGTGCCGACTGACGATGGCGGTGCTGTATCGAGGCAGGGCTGGAAAGCGTTCAGGATGGGAAAATCCGTCGCGCTGCAACCGACGCACCCTGCAAAGATATAGCTTGTTGTGCCGGTGAAGTACACGTTGTTGGCGGTATCGACAGCGATGCCGCCCCCGACGGCTATCGGTACGGCTCCACTGTATGTGCCGCCGCCAAAATATGTGGAATAAGAAATACTTCCAGGCCCCTGAGCAGCGGGGTCGACCTTAGTGACAAAAAACTGAGGCAAACCTGGCGCCGCCTTGGACGATGCCTGAAAGGCCCGAAGGTTCGTGGCCGGGAACTGATCTGCGCTCGAAGTTTCAGCCGACGTTGTGGTGCCGGTCACGAACACCTGGCCCCCGGCATTGATTGCCATGCCGGTCGCCAGGTCAACTCCGTTGCCTGACAAGTACGTCGAGTACAGGGGCGCGGTGGCATCCGCACGGAGTTGCGTGACGAATACGTGCTGCTTGCCGACATTCGCCGCAGGCAGGGACGGCTGGTAAGCCGTGCTCGTTGTTGGAAAGTTGCTGGAAGAGGTGGTTCCAGCCACATAAGGCTGCCCTGCGCCATCGACTTTAATCCCCGCAGGGATGTCCTGGCCGTTGCCGCCCAAGTACGTGACATAGTCGAGCGTGGCCGCAGGCGACCCAAGCGGCGGAGTGATCTTGGCAATGTAAACGTTGGGACCGGCTCCTATCAGCGTCGTTCCCAGAGTGGTGGGTAGATCGCCGGAAGTGGTGGAGCCTGCCAGATAGATGTTTCCCGTTCCGTCCACTGCAACCGAGGTGGCGTGTTCATCGCCGCTACCGCCAAAATACGTCGAAAAAGTTAGGATTGGATCGATGATCAGTTCTCGGGAGCGGTCATACGAGCCGATAGCGAACCCGGCTCGATTCGCGCCACGAAGGACGAATTTGCCATCGACCGAACGCCTTTCGCCTGCAATCTCCTGGTATACCCGAGGAGCGTGTAGCGCCACGCTCCCCTGCCCGGTACGGATCACCAGAGCGCCGCCCTGGAGCTGTACCTCGTCTGCACCGCGGAATTCCAGCTCGGCTTGCGCGGGATCGGCGCCGGGTGCGACCTGAAAGTCATATTCGAGTTGCCCCTGATCGCCGTAGAAGACCAGGTTGATGCCGGGATACACGCTCTCGTAGCGAACCCGGGCATACTGGGGTACGCCAGTCCTCCACCTCTGCGGATCATTACCCAGCAGGTAGTTGCTTTTCCCGGGAAGGAGATCAAGGCCGGAGAGGGTGGGTGCCTGATTGGCGCCCGACAGCTTCATCTGGACTGCGTCGACTTGCGCAGCGGAATTCTGCCGGGAGCGGTCTCGCGACAGCAGCGTCAATGTGGCGCCCTCGGCACCGAGAAACAGCCCAAAACCAGGGCCCCGAGCTACGAATCTGGCGCGGGAATCTGCCCGGTCCAGATTGCCCTGGCCCTGATTGGGCTCAAAGCGCAAAGGCAGTCCCGAAAGCAAGGAATGGGCGCGAACTTGGGCATCCGTCTGCCGCGAGCCGATCTCCTGCAACGAGACGGAATCAGGGACGGCGCTCAGTGACGAAGCCACTTCAGGAAAGGCAGCGACACGTCCGAGCCCGGCGTGGCCGGAATGGGACCCACCCCCTAGAAGTACGCAAGCGGCCCCCATCAGTACTGCGGCTGCGGCCAGAATGCGACCTCGTACTGCGGAAGTTCCCCACCCTCGGCGATCAACGTTCACGCGTTCTCCTCCAAGACAGTCTGATCACTTATTCACGTCCTTTTCCCGCGCAAATCACTGTCACTCGATCGGTAGTGAGGTGAGAGATGGCGCACGAGTCAGCCGGACTTCGCGCCTCTGCCTGCGTTTGGCGCGTTTTGCCCCGCTTGCTAGCGACTGGAACTGGCGGAAAATTTAAATAAATACTTAAACATCCGACGGATGGGCAAGTCAAGCCGGGTCCGCCCATGCCCGGCTCCAAGTTCCGTAGATGCAATGCAGGTTGAGGAAAGATGCCGGAGCCGGAAGCAAAATGTGGAGAATCCGGCTGGTGTTGCGGCGTCAGGGTCGCGCGAACCGGCAAACTTCTGCAAAGAGTTGCGGCCAGGGCAGCGGGTTTTATGTCGCCTCGTGTTCAAAGCCCTGACTTTGCGCATGAATTGCGCGCGACCGGACCAGTCACAATGGCAGTAATATTGCTCAGTTTCAAAAGTCCCACCCCAATTTGCTCCCCCTGGCTCCGGAGCCTGCCCCAAAATCCGGACAAGATTAACCGACTCTGTTCAGAACGCACTTTGCTGTTGCAAACTGCTGTCGATTTTATACATTGAGGGCTGACGCTCCCCCTCAATCTGCAGAGTGGGTACTTAGTATATGCCTGTTGCCGGTCGTATTGCTGGACTATGCAAGCGAACTCACAAGAACGGCGGACCATGCGGCGCTTCGACATGCGCCTGCCAGCAATTATCCGGCTGGACACTGCTGGCGAGTTCCAGACCGAGACGCAAAATGTGAGTGCCAAGGGAGTTTTCTTCTACCTCGATCGTCCCATCTCTGCCGGCACCAAGCTCGAGGTCACCCTCACTTTTCCGCCGCACGTTACCTTGACCGATGCGGTCAGGGTCCGCTTCAAGGCGAGTGTCATTCGCGTGGAAAGCCCGCTTCCTTCAGCGCGCATTGGGGTGGCAGCGCTCATTGAAGACTACGAATTTGTGCGCTCCAACGGAACCACAGATTTTCAATCTGTCCTGCAGCGTGAGTCGCAGAGCCCCAATTAGAGCGGCCCACCCGGCACGCTTTACCAGCCGTACTCTGCAGCGTGCGGGTAGAATCGTGATCTGAGCGGCAACAGCATGAAAATTTCCGTAGTGATGCCCGTTTACAACGAGCAGGCGACCGTGCGAGCTGTCATCGGTCGTGTTCTCGCGGTGAACCCCGCCGTCGAACTTCTGTGCGTAGACGACGGGTCCAACGATGGCTCGCGAGAGATTCTGGGAGAACTCGGCCAGCAACATGCACAAGTCAAGGTCTTCCTGCAGCCGCGCAATATGGGAAAGGGAGCGGCCCTGCGGCGCGGGATCCGCGAAGCCACCGGCGATTACGTCATCATCCAGGATGCGGACCTGGAATACGATCCCTGTGACTATCACCTGCTCTTGGGTCCTCTTGAGAGCGGTCAGGCCGACGTGGTGTACGGGTCCCGCTTTGTCGGTTCGGGGCCGCATCGGGTGCTCTATTTCTGGCACTCGGTTGGAAACTGGCTTCTGACGCTGATCTCGAACATGATCACCAACCTCAACCTGACCGATATGGAGACCTGCTACAAAGCATTCCGGCGCGAGGTGATTCAATCCATCCCGCTGGAAGAAGACCGCTTCGGCTTCGAACCGGAAGTGACAGTGAAGATCGCCAAGCGCCGCCTCCGGGTTTATGAGGTCGGAATCAGCTATTCGGGCCGTACCTACGCGGAGGGCAAAAAGATCGGGTGGAAAGATGGATTTCGCGCGCTGTGGTGCCTGGCGAAGTATGGGATCAAGGAACCTGCAGCGGCGCCAGAGACGCTATTAGCCGAAAATTCCTAGCTTGCCGGGACAGAGTCGTAACGAGTTACGTCTCTACAAGGATTACTTCCGCTTTCCGAGTTCCCTGAGAGACTGGCGCAAGCGGCGATAGCGCGAGAACAGAGTGCCGATGTAGAAGGTGTGAATCAGCCAGGTCGCTACATAGGCTGCAACCAAGAATTTGAAAGAGTTCATCGCGCACTCCTGCTAAGCGGAAGGCTTGCCTTCGCCGCGGTACCGGCTCCCACCAGGGATTCCATGGCTTCGGCTTGCTCGGCCTCTCGCTTCAGCAACTCCAGCCGGAATCGAGACCAGCAAACGAGAAAAGCAAAGCAGAGGAATGCCATCCAGCTGATCAAAAGCGTATGAAGCATCCGCGGATCCATGGACCCTCCGCCGCCGATCACAGGCTGGGGATGCTGCGTCCGGAAAAACCAGATCGAGAAGTAAACCAGCGGGACATCGAGCGCGCCAAATACGGCCAGCGCGGCTGCAATGATTTGCGTCTGGGCACTGCTGGAGAATCTTCGCAGGACCAGGTAGCTCACATAGATCAACCAGAGCACTAGCGTAGAGGTCAGGCGGATGTCTCCCGGCGCCCACCAGATGCCCCATACCGGCCGCGCCCAGATGGGCCCCGTCACTAGCACGATGGTGCAGAACACGACCCCAACCTCTGCCGCGGTCAAGGCCAGCATGTCCATGCGATCCCCGGGGAACTTCCAGCCCAGCAAGAAATAGAACGCGGGAATTGCCAGCACCGTTGTGGCGACGGCGCTCGGGCGCATGCCCGTGGGAAGTAACGCTTGGACTTGGGGAAGAAAGGTCGCGATCACGCCGACGACGCCAATGCCAATTACAAACCACTGAACCGCTTTCTGCAGGGACGCCTTGGTTCTCGCCAGGTATTGCACGGAGGCAATGAAATTGATGAAGAACAGCAGAAAGGCCGTCCACGCCGACGGCACATGGTAGTAGATGATGCGGTACACGTCTCCCTGCAAAGCGTCGGTAGGCGCAACTTTCAGCGCCAAATACGTCGCGTAGGCCAGGAAAAGCGCTGTGAGGCCCGCGAGGATGAGAAAAAGTTTCTTCATTCTGCGTGGAGAATTGTTTTGAACAAGGCCAGACTAGCAGTAGTAAACACCACATCGTAGGTGAGAAGCAACACGATGTAAAAGTGAGCGGAGTTCTCACCCGTGAGAATGGCGGTAGTACCGGCAACCATGCCGATCACCGCTGGAATCGACACCGGAAAAAGTAGCAGCGGGAGCATGATCTCGCGATTGCGCGTCCGCAGCGACATGGCGGCGAAAAAGGTCCCGTTCACTACCAGCGCCCAGGTTCCCAGCAATGCGATCGGGACCAATTGCCACGCTGGACCCAGCACATGCAGGTTGTAAAAAATCACGAACAAAGGCGCCATGAGCGCTTCCAACACGCACACGAAGATGAAGTTACCCAGTGTCTTTGCCAGAAACAAGCCATTGGCCGGGGCGGGAGACACGCGGTACGCGTCCAGCACCTGGTTGCGTAATTCCCGCGCCCAAGTCTGATTCAGCGCAACGACCGCGGCAAAAAGGAATGCAATCCAGACCAGGCCGCCCACGATATGGCGGGACTCTTCGGCCAGTGGATCGAATGAAAAGACGAAGATCACCACCACCAGCAACGAGAAGAACAGCATGGAATTCAATGCGTCTTTCGAGCGCCATTCCAGGCGGATGTCTTTGACCAGTGTTGCCGTTGTAACCGCCCAGAAGGAGTTCACAGAGTCTCCCCGGCACGGACTGGGGCCGCAGTACGGTCTACAATCCGACCTTCCTGCATCCAGACAAACTCATCGGCAACGCCGTCGAGCAGCAAGGCCTGATGGGTTACGACGAAGATCGTCTTGCCGGAACCACGCATGTTCTTGAGCAAGATGACCATTTCCCGCGCGGAATGCACGTCGACATTGGAAAAGGGCTCATCCAGAAGCAAGAGCTTGGGATCGTGCAGAATGGCCCGCGCGAGGGACAGCCTCTGCCGCATGCCTTGAGAATATTGGCCGACGGGCCGCGTCAGTTCCGGATCGAGACCAACCGCGCGGATCACTTCGGCGCAGCGTTCATCACCCCCGATTTCATAAAGCCGCGCGAAATAGCGCAGATTCTCCATCCCGCTCATTTCGTCGTAGAGCAGCGACGGATGCGCCATGTAGCCAATCTCGCGGGAGCTGTCCTGCGGATCTTGGCCGAACATGCGAATCGTTCCCTGCGTCGGGTGAGCTAATCCTGCCAGAGCGCGCAGCAGAGTGGTCTTCCCTGCCCCGTTGTCGCCGAGAATGGCGTGGAATTTCCCCGCATCGAACTCCGCGCTCACACCACGAAGCGCGGCAAAGCGACCAAACTGTTTGACAACACCGGAAACGATGATGGCACTTTGCGCAGGATTTTCAGTCACGGGCGAGGGACGAGCGCAAACAGAATTTCACACTGGGTACGATAGCGCATCCGTAGCGCTTTGCGAAGATTCTCAGGAGGTTCCGCTGGAGTCAGTCGGCCCGACTCGGGGTTGGGCTCTGCACCTGGCTCATGCTCTTTGCAGGTGCGCCTGCCGGCGCTGCACCCGGCGCACCCGGCTGCTGAGGTGCGTACTTCGAGGCGCACTTGGCCTGCAGTTGCTTGGCGTGAAAGACGCCGTCGCGGCCGAAGTTGCCATCGGCGAGGGCTTGCGACTCGTCCTTGAACGTATCCGGAGGTGCTTCCGTGCCGGTGTAATCTACGGCGAGATTCTGGTCTTGCTCGACCAGCACGAACTGCACGTGCGTTCCAGCCCGGTGGATGGAGCCCGGCTGCACATTTCCAGCGACGCGCAAACGCTTGGAGTACGCCCCATCGCCCATCTTGTGTAGCTCTGTAATGGTGACGTAGTAGCTCTTACTATCCTGCACGCCGGTGTACGCCAAATAGCTGAGCAACACGAGGATCGCCGCACTCGCTGCGCCGAACTTAAGATACGTCTTGGCTTGACTGGACATAGAAAGCCCCACAGGGAAACCCCTACTTACAATCTACTCATAGCGAGAGCGGGAAGCAAATGACCGGAAGGCCTATCCCGGCTTGGCCACCGAACCTGGTTCTTCTCGAAAATTGACCCTGTACCTCGGCGCGGAGGTTTAAACTTCTCGGTTCGTTTGTGATCGGTTGCGGTGAACGCTTTTCCAACAGGAAAGAGGCTCGCAATGGATTGCGCTGGTTCAAAGCGGTCGACTCGGATTGCCGCCGTTCTTTTCTTCTCATTTTCCCTGCTGCCAAACCTTTGGGCTCAGGCCCATCCTAGTGCACAGAACCTCCTGCAGCAGATGACGTTGGAGGAGAAAATCGCCCAACTATCACAACTCCCCGGTATGCCAATCCCGGAATTCAAAGAGCAAGTGGGGAGCATGGAAGACGTGATTCGCAAGTACGGCGCCGGATCCGTTTTGTGGGTCTCCGATCCGAAAGAGATCAACCGTCTGCAGCACATTGCGGTCGATGAATCACGGCTGCACATTCCCATTCTTTTCGGACTGGATGTGATCCATGGCTATCACACGATTTTCCCCGCGCCGATCGCGATGGCCTCCTCATGGGATCCCAAGCTGGTGGAATCCGCGCAGACCGTAGCAGCGCGTGAAGCGCGTGCCGGAGGCATCTCATGGACCTTTGCACCCATGCTGGATATTGCCAGGGACGCTCGCTGGGGACGCATGGTTGAGGGCGCAGGAGAAGATCCTTATCTCGGAGCGGCGATGGCACGAGCTCAAGTTGCGGGATTTCAAGGGACCCAAACTGGCTCACTGGATCGCGTACTGGCCTGCGCGAAGCACTTTGCCGGATACGGAGCGGCCGATGGCGGCCGCGATTACGATTCTTCCTACATCCCCGAAGAGCAAATGTGGAATACGTATCTGGTGCCGTTTAAGGCGGCACTCGATGCGGGCGTGGGCACATTCATGAGCGCCTACATGGATTTGAACGATGTCCCCGCGACGGGAAATCGCTGGCTGCTGCACGATGTTTTACGCGATACCTGGCATTACCGCGGGTTCGTGGTCAGCGATGCCAATGCTGTCCACAGCCTGATCACTCATGGGTATGCGAGGGACGGGCAGGATGCCGCCCTGAAGGCGTTTTCCGCGGGCCTCGATATGGACATGGCGAGCGGCACGTATTTGAAGTATTTGTCCGAGGAAGTGAAGCAAGGGCGAATATCCAGACAGCAAATTGACGACGCCGTGCTGCCGATACTGGAAGCGAAAATTCGCCTCGGCCTTTTCGAGCATCCGTTCGTGGACGAATCCCAAATTCCTCAGGTGCTGAATGCGCCCGAAAGCCAGGAACTGGCTCGCGCGGCAGTGCAGCGCTCTGTAGTTTTGCTTCGCAATGAGCAAGCCCTGCTGCCGCTCGACAAACGCCAGATCCGATCAATCGCTGTGATCGGGCCGCTAGCGGATGCCGAACTGGACCTGCTGGGCATGTGGGGCGCATCCTGCAAGGAATCAAGAACAAAGTTGGAGGCGCCGTGCGCGTGGACTTTGCTCACGGGCCCAATATCCGTCGGGACATTCCCTCCTTCTTCGAAAATGTCGCGATCGTCCCTGTCAAAGAGCAACCGCAGCAAACGCCCGAGCAGGCGCGTAAAGCCTTGGGTGCCGCAGTTGCAACGGCTAAACGGAACGACGTCGCGGTGCTGGTGCTCGGCGAAATCGCGCTCATGAGTGGAGAGGCGGCCTCTCGTTCTTCACTAAAGCTCTCCGGAAGACAGGAGGAGCTACTGGAAGCCGTGGTCGCAACGGGCAAGCCCGTAGTACTGGTGTTGGTCAATGGGCGGCCGCTTGACATCTCCTGGGCCGCGGAGCATGTTCCCGCAATTCTGGAGACCTGGTATTCGGGAAGTCAGGCGGGAAACGGATTCGCGGACGTTCTTTTCGGCGATGCCAATCCGGCCGGACATCTGCCTGTGAGTTGGCCGCGCAATTCCGCAGAACTTCCGCTCTATTACAACCACACGCGCACACATCAGCCGGAGGATGAACCGAAGTTCACTTCCCGCTACTGGGATGCTCCGAGCACTCCGCTCTATCCGTTTGGCTACGGCATGAGCTACACGACTTTCTCGTACAGCAATCTGAAGCTGAATGAGCCGGAAGCAAAAGTGGGGTCCACGCTGGATGTTTCCGTGGACGTGACGAACACGGGGAACCGTGCCGGCGATACGGTCGTCCAGTTGTACATTCATCAGCAAGCCGGAAGCGCGTCCCGGCCGGTCCGACAATTGAAAGGCTTTCAGCGGATTACGCTCGCGCCCGGCGCTAGGCAGACACTCCACTTCAAGTTAGGTCCGGATGAACTGCAGTTCTGGAGTCCGGCCAAGAGGGAGTGGGTCGTCGAACCGGAGCAATTCGATCTCTGGGTAGGAGAAGATTCCACAGCCAAGCTGCATGGCGAGTTTCATCTGACGCAGTAGAGCCCACGTCTCGCAACCACCGCGACACGTGGGGCTCCCGCCTTCCGCGCAAGTCGCCCGCGTTTTCTTCTAAAGCTGGGATTATCTGTAAAAGCTCAGGCTTCCTTCGCGTCCACTAGAATGAGTAGCGAACCTTATGATCCATCCCTGGCATGACGTGACTCCCGGTGGCAAGCTTCCGCAGGAATTCGACTGCGTGATCGAAATTCCATTTGGCTCGAGCGTGAAGTATGAGTTGGATAAATCGAGCGGGCTGATTCGCCTGGATCGCGTGCTGTACTCGGCAGTTTATTATCCGGCCAATTACGGGTTCATTCCGCAGACTCTAGCAGAAGACGACGACCCTTTGGATGTTCTGGTGCTTTGTCAGGAAACCGTGGTGCCATTGACCATCATTCACGCGCGGACCATCGGTTTGATGACCATGGTCGACGCCGGCAAACAAGATCACAAGATCATCGCCATCGCGACCGAAGATCCGGAGTTCAACTCGTACCATGAAGCTCAGGAAATGCCGCCGCACCGGCTGATCATGCTGCGCCGCTTCTTCCAGGATTACAAGCTGCTGGAAGGCAAGGCGGTCGAAGTAGACGAGATCCGCCCCGCGGCGGAGGCGCAACCCATCATCCTGGATGCGCTCCACCGCTACAGCGAACAACGCCGCAAAGGCTTCATCCCCGCAAAATAAACGGTCGGTTTATTTGAAGGTGAAGCTGAGTTCTTTGGTCTCATTGGCCCCGATGGTCACCGTCTGCACGGACGTCCCCAGCTTTTCGTGCCAGGCCTTAAGCGTATAGGTTCCCGCCGGCAGATTGCTCAGATCGAAGCTTCCGTCTTTTCCGGTGACCGCGAAATACGGGTGCTTGAAGACCGCGATGTAACTCTTCATCCAGGGATGCACGTTGCACTTCACGGGAATGGCGACTTCCTCGCGCGCAAAGGCTTCTTCCATCTTCGTTCCCGGGGGCTCTGCCTTATTCCATTCACGATTATTGACGGGCTGGGGATGAATGTTATGCGCGGTGGAGTCATCGTTCACCAGTTCGAGTGGCTGATTGGCGCGAACTGCCAGGACGTGTGGCTGGTAAAGGCAGCCTTTCTGCTCAATTACTGCCGGCTGAGTGGGTGGATCGAACTTGCGGTCGCCTAAGCCATCGGAGACGAACACAACCACATTCTGCAGATCACCTTCCCCATTGACCATAACGTCTTGCGACATCACCGGGGCGGAGTGTGGCTTTGCGCAGCTGGGATCAGAGGCCATATTGATCGGCTTTGGCGCAGGTACTTTGCCCTCGAACCGCACCTTTCCGCGCACCGTCGAACCGGTGGTGGTGGGCGCTGGGCCTCCGGCTCGAACTCCATACGGAACCGACAGGCACACTGCGACTAGCAACAAACTGAAGAACATCACTTTCGGTTTCATACCAAGAACCCCTCACTGAAGATTTGGAATTGCTCTCTCAATCATTTCGCAGGGGAGGAACTCCGTTATGCATCCACTTGATCAGTCACGTTCATTGCTATCGAGTCCCTGCCGGTAACCCTGTACAAAGGAAGCCCGATCTTTTTCCGTGGACCAACGGCCCACCGGCGCAAGCATGTGTGGTTTGGCTTCACGGTTCAGTTTTCCGAGGAATAGGCCGTCGCGGTAGGCGGCATCGCCCGCCATCTCAACGCTGACGGCTCGAATCTGAGGTTTGGTGTTCATGCCTTTGAACACGAGACCGCTGGTTCCCGCGAACCCCAGTACCAGCACGCACGCCATAATTTTTTCCATAGTCGTTCTCCTTCATCGCACGCGGCATCGCTCCGCCGTTCGCACGAGATCTGGTCCCTAACGGACCTCTTCCTCAGCCCAGGCACACTTCTCGCTTGCAAGCCGGAAGTGCTGGTTGATCTAGCACACCTCTGCCTGCACTCGAAAAAGCAAGCCCTCCCGAGTCCCTGTAACGCGCTTTCTTGGCCTTATAACCCTGGGGGCCGGCGGCGGTAGTACCCACTTCGCCGCGCGGCACTGGTTACAACCGCCGCCAACATATCAGCTCACGTAGAGCACTGTTTGTGGGCGGTCAAAGGAATTGTAAAAACTTTGTCCAATGCCGTCTTTAGGGCACATGCATTGGATCAGCGATTGAATCCGTCCACAGCCCGAAGATACGTCTGACCGGATTCGGGCTTGTCAAGGGTGCGTCTGCTGAAGGTCACTTTGGCGTAATTTCTTTTGCGGCAGGTGAATCGCATTGTTTTTATTTTTTACTTGACATATTGTACTAGTCATATAGTACACTGACGCACATGGGAAGGAACGGGCGATCTCGATTCCAGTTTGCGATCGATCTGCACAGCGGAGTGCNNNNACGCGGGGGAATCGCTTCCGGCGCCCTGGCTTCAGGCGACCAGTTGCCAACGGTACGGCAACTAGCGGTAGACCTGCAGATCAATCCCAATACGGTCATGCGCGCCTACCGGGAGCTTGAACTGGGAGGCGTGCTGGAGACCCATCAAGGTACCGGAACCTTTATTGCAAACAAGAAAATCGAACGCAGCTCCGCAGAACGGGACCGCCAACTGACGCAACTGGCGGGAGAGTTCGCGGCGCGAGTCGGAGCCGCCGGACTTGCGCTCGAGGATCTGATCGAACGCTTGCGCGATTTGATGCCCAACGCGTCCAGGAGGTAGTTATGCCGAAACTTCAAATTGAAGGAATGAACGGACTGGCAGTATTGCTCTTCATCGTATGCCTTCTGGCCGGGCTAGCCGCATCGCAAGCCATACATCAGCCGTGGCCGGTGTTCTCCGGAGCGCTAGTCGGGCTGTATTTCCTCTTCGCCATCAAGGTTGTGCGCCAGTGGGAGAAGGTGGCGGTGCTGCGGCTGGGCCGCTACGTGGGCTTGCGCGGTCCGGGACTCTGCCACATCGTGCCGATTGTTGAGACCTTGAGCCCGTACGTGGACCAGCGGGTGCGCGTAGCCAGCGTCTCGGCGGAGTCCACGCTGACACGGGACACGGTTCCGGTGAACGTGGATGCCATTGTTTTCTGGATGGTCTGGAACGCGGAGAAATGCATTCTGGAGGTGGAGAATTTCGTGGATGCGATCAACATGAGCGCACAGACGGCACTGCGGGAATCGATTGGCCGCCACGAACTGGCGCAGATGATCACCGAGCGTGAAATTCTGGGCCGCGAGTTGCAGCGCATTCTGGATGAGAAGACGAATCCCTGGGGGATTACGGTTCAGTCGGTAGAGATTCGCGACGTAAAGATTCCGCAAGCACTCGAGGATGCCATGTCGCGGCAGGCACAAGCGGAGCGCGAGCGCCAGGCGCGCAACATACTGGGGCAGGCCGAAACGGAGATTGCCGACAAGTTCGCGCAAGCGGCCGCTATCTACCGGAATGATCCGACGGCACTGCATCTACGCGCCATGAACATGTTGTACGAAGCCATCAAAGAACGGGGTTCCATGGTGATTGTGCCGTCATCGGTGGTCGAAACCATGGGGCTGGGGGGGAGCCTGGCCGTAGCGGCACTGGGGGGAGCAAAACCATAAACAATGGGCCCGAACAGGTCAGTCCGAAGATCAGAAGGAGTGAACTTATGAAATGCTTGCGATACATGACTCTAATAGCGGGAATTGCAGTGGGGGCAATTGCTCCCCAAACCTTGGCACAAAGTCCGGCCTTGCAAAAAGGAGTAAGCGTGCAGATGGCCGTCACCAATAACGCTACGCCGATGCCTGAGGCCGACAAGCAGGACGCCTGGATTGTTGCAGTGACTGCCCCGGGGCAGCTGTATTTCGGCACCGATGCGGTAAGTGCCGAACAATTATCGGAGGAAATGAAGACGCACCCTCGCAACCGCACTGCCAAGCTGTACATCAAGGCCGATGCCCGGGCGCCATACTCCAGCGTGGAGAAAACACTGCAGGCGGCCAAGGAACTGATGTTTGGTAGCGCCGTCCTGCTGACGAAACAGCCGGAGGCTCCCGCGCTCGGAATGATGGTGCCGCCGAAAGGATTCGACGTATCTCTGACTGCAGCCTCGGAGGCTGTCGTGGTGCAAGTCTCCAGTTCCGGACAAAAGGTGCCCGAACTGAAGGTGAACAGCAGTGCCGTGTCGGCGGCAAATCTGCAAGCGGCGCTCAACCAGGCGCTGCAGAACCGTAAGCAGAGGGTGGTGATCGTGAAGGCAGATCCGCAACTGCCTTTTGCTGACGTCGTGCACATCATCGATGCGGCACGTTCGGTGGGAGCCAAGGCCGTGCTCCCCGCGGCGGAGATGTAGATCCATCGCTGAATCCGTGCGGCGCAAAACTTCCGGCATGAGCGCCGTACGGCATTCGGGACGAGTCAGAGAGCAGCAATTTCCCGACTAGAAGCGCGCAGTCATCACTGCGGCGCGTGATGCCAATCACAGACACTTCATCGCGCACAGGATTTCATGGGAACAGCCGGCAAGCATAGCCGAGGAGGTCCTCTATGCCCACGCGAAGAAGCTTTCTGCAATCGACCGCTGCCATGGCCGCTGCCATGGCCGGGGCGTCCGCAATAGAGGCACAAGCCCGGTCACGCGCGAGCGGCGGGATCCTTACCGAACCCGCATCCGCCAGGCCAGCCGCGCCAGTGCAAGTTCCCCGAATGAAGTTTTTTGACACCGAAATCAGCCGCATGGTTTTGGGCGTGAACCCGTTCTGCGGGTACGCGCATTACAACAACAACTTCTCCGGGGCGATGAAGGATTGGTACACCCCGGAGCGCGTCTGCGCCGTGATGCACGACGCCGCACGCTACGGCATCAATGCCTTCAACTATGTGGCTTTGGAGCGACTGCCGCAGGACTGGCTGCGTTTCGTCGCTGAGGGCGGCAAGATGCACCTGATCATGCAGGTCTTAAGTGATGACGAAGATACGGCCAGGTTGGCGAAGACGCTGAAGCCGCTGGCGATGTTTCGTCAAGGCGAGGTCACCGATATTGCCTACCGCAACGGCACGATGAGCACAGTCCGCGATTGGTGCAAGAAAGTACGAGACATGGGCATCGTGGTCGGAGTCGGCACGCACAAGCCCGAAGTGATCTCGCAGGTGGAAGAGGAAGGCTGGGATGTCGATTTCTATGCGGGTTGCGTCTACAACCGCACGCGCACCCGTGAAGAATGGAAGCAGGTTCTGCACGGCGAGATCATGGAAATGGAGAACGAGATTTACGTGCAGAGCGATCCGGCGCGGATGTACGGGGTGATGCGGCAGACCACGAAACCGTGTTTCGCTTTCAAGATTCTTGCCGCCGGGAGAATCGCGGATGGCGGAATCGAACAGGCTTTCCGGACGGCATTCAGCAGCATCAAGCCAAATGATGGCGTGCTTGTGGGGATGTTTCCGCGCGCCAAAGATGAAGTGCGGGAAAACGCGGAAATCGTGCACCGGATTCTGCAAGGGTGAGGAGCAGTTGTCAGTAGCCAGTTGTCAGTAGCCAGTTCTCAGTAGTCAGTTGTCAGTTGTCGTACTCGGGATCATGTTCGTGGCTCGGCCATTGCTTTGAGCTCTAGTGCGTTCTTCGCGGCAAATCCTGCCTGGTCATTGTCGAAGTACACGAAGATGTGCTTCAGTGTCTTGCGCCACTCGTTGATTCGTTCAGCCCATCCGGCAAGCGTTTCGGTGCTGTAGTCGCCCTGATATTTATTGCCCGGCCCGTGGAGCCGCACATAGGTGAAGTCGGCGGTGATTTCGAGGGGCGATTGAAATCCTGCGAGTTCGTAAATGCAGAACGCGGCGTTGTGTCGGCGCAAGACTTCGTAAACTTCGGGCACGTTCCAGGTTTCATTGCGAAACTCGAATACGTAGCGATGAGCGGGAGGCAGTCCGGCTAAGAACTGCTCAAGCCTTTCCACATTCAGTTTCCACGCCGGCGGCAGTTGAAACAGAATCGCGACCGCGTTTTGTGGATCGTTGAGTTTACGATTGTGCGTGATATAGCGGCTGGCTTTGACGGCGAAACAGAAGTTTGGAGGCGTCTGGCGGCACCATAACTCCAGCGAGGATAACTGCGGCAGCCTGTAGAAGCTGTTGTTGATCTCCACCGTGTCGAAGCGTTCGACGTACCATTGCAGCATCTTCGAAGCAGGATGCTTTTCGGGATAGAAGGGCCCCTTCCAGTGCTTGTAATGCCAACCGGAGGTACCGATGTGGACTGCACCTTCCGAGCAATTCTGCGCCGTCATGGCAGCAATTGGATGCAAATGCTCGGAACTATGGCTGCGGCAAAGTCCGGTGCGTCAGGTAGGGATTACTTTCCCGGTGAGCCTGGCTAATAGCAGACGGCCGATGGCGGATGTTCCTACATGTCTGCGCTCTTACTCACTTCTCAGAGCCGTCATGGGATCGACACGCGTGGCACGCCGGGCGGGGATCCAACTCGCACCGACGGTGGCAGCGAGCAACGCGCATGCAATGGCAAGAAAGATTGCGGGATCCCGCGGGTTCACGTCGAGCAGCATGCCATTCATGAGAGGAGTGGCGAGAATTGCGGCAGCTACACCGATCAGAAGTCCGATGAACGCCAGCGAAATTCCATTCGCGAGAACCATCCTCAGAATCGAGCCTTGCTGAGCTCCCAGCGCAATGCGGACTCCAATTTCCTGGGTCCGGCGTCCGACCATGAAAGACACCACACCATAAAGACCGACGACTGCCAGAGATAGCGCCAGTACTCCAAAAGCGCCGCCCAGGATGGCGGCGAATCGCGTGGAAAAAAGGCCCTGGCTGGAAACGACGGTCCTCATAGTCACAACCGAC
>QHVR01000579.1 GCA_003223595.1 Acidobacteriota bacterium | reverse complement strand
CGTATGTCTATCCCGACAACGACCTGAGCTACACCGAGAATTTCATGAACATGCTGTGGAAGATGGTCGAGCCGAAGTATGTGGCGCATCCCGCGATTGCGCGTGCTCTGGACATCCTCTTCATCCTGCATGCCGATCACGAACAGAACTGCAGTACGAGCGCAATGCGGTCAGTCGGCAGTTCGGAAACCGATCCTTACCTGGCAGTGGCTTCGGCGGCTTCAGCGCTTGCTGGCACGCTGCATGGCGGAGCCAATGAAGAAGTTCTGAAGATGCTGGATGAGATTGGAACGAAAGATCACGTTCCCGCCTACATCAAGCGGGTGAAGGAAGGGAAGATCAAGCTGATGGGCTTCGGCCACCGGATCTATAAGAACTACGACCCGCGAGCCAAGATTATCCGCTGGAGCGCCGAGCAGGTGTTCGAAGTCACGGGACGTAATTCCAAGCTCGACATTGCCCTAGAACTGGAGCGCATCGCGCTTGAAGACGAGTACTTCGTGAAGCGCAAGCTGTATCCCAACGTTGATTTCTATTCGGGGATCATGTACCAGGCGATGGGATTCCGTCCGGAGATGTTCACGGTGCTATTCGCGATTCCGCGGACAGCGGGATGGCTGGCGCAGTGGGAAGAACTGATGAACGATCCGGAGCAGAAAATTGCGCGACCGCGGCAGGTTTACACTGGCTCGGCAGAACGCGAGTTTGTTCCGCTTGACAAGCGCGTGCCGGTACCGATTCCGGCTGATTATCCAACGCGCTAGCGGAGCTAGCTAGCAGATCTGCAAACAAGCGAGCCCTGGGCGAATACGTCCAGGGCTTTCTCTTACTTGGGCGTCTTGCGCCCGAACTTTAGACAGCGTGCTTGGCCAGTTCTGCCAGGCGCTCGCGGTGCCGTTCCGGCGACGTGATCACCTTCATCTGCTGCCAGTCGTATGCGAATTCTTTGCCGCAATCGAGGCAAGCTACGTAGGTACCCGTAAGGGCCGCGGCCTCAGGGCGGCGTTTGGCGCGGCGAACTGTGACGGGGAAGCTGTAACGAGAGTGTCTGCAGCCGAAAAACGCTTCGACCAGTTTTGCAATCATAACCCACCTTCCATACCGAGCGGTGTATGTCGAACCTGGGTTTCTACCTGAGAGTGCCCGCCCCCTCCACAGCTACGGCAATTACAGGAGCACTCATCTACTTAGATTCACGGATTCCCAAAAAGGTTTAGGTTTCCCACCCCGGTGCTATTGCAAGCTATGGGCCGCGATGGAAGTTCTTGGATGGAAGGAAGTTACCGGCCGGCTCAGACCTCTACCGGGACCTGGAAGTGAACTATTTTGCACTCCGGATAGCAAAGCTGCATGGGTATTGGCTGGGGGACATCGGGACGTTTAGGCATCGAGAGAGCCGTCGAGCTGCGCTCGACCGGACAGCCGGCGGCGGCTGTCCCTGGATAGATTGATCGGGAAAGGTTACACGCTCTGAGGGCCGCGCTTCTTCTGCTGCTGGCACTTGGTCATAATCGCCGAACGCAACCGGCTGCGGAGGTCGTCGGGCAATTCGTAGAGCTGCGAGTCGCGATAGATCTCGATGGTCTTCTTGGTAGTGTCGCAAACGACGTAGCAGTTGTGGCACCAGGAAAGATGATTTTCCAACTCGACTTTGGTTTTTTCGTCGAGAACGCCGTCCAGATAACTGGTCAGCTCGTGAAGGAACTCAGAGCATTTCACAGGTCGCCATCTCCGCTCGCCACATCATCTTTAACATCTCCAATTTTGGAACTCTTTTTATCGTCGCCATTCTCACGCCGCTGAAAGTAGCGCGTGAGACGCTCGCGAAGCTGCAGGCGCGCCCGCAACAGCCGCGACTTCACCGCAGGCACACTCAACTCGAGCGCGGCCGCGGTCTCCTCCGTGGATAAACCTTCCACGTCCCTCAGTACGAACACCGTCCGGAAACCCGGGGGCAGGCCCTGGATGGTCTTGCTTAGAATTTCTCGTAATTCCGCTTGCGTGTACTGCTGTTCCGGATTCGGACTCCAGTCCGCGATCTCGCGCGGCAGGGAATCATCTTCCGTTTTGATGTCTTCATCCAGTGAAACGGTGCGCTCGGGCTTGCGCCGGCGCAACTTCATCAGCGCCTCGTTCACCGCAATGCGAACCAGCCACGTGTAAAACTTTGACTGCTCTTGAAACTTGGCCAGGTTCCCGTAGGCCTTGAGGAACGCCTCCTGCACCACGTCTTCCGCATCTTCGCGGTTTTGCGTGATGTGCTGAGCGATCCGAAAGACGTTGCGATCGTAGCGGCGAACCAGTTCTTCAAAAGCGGAATCGTCACCCGCTTTGGCCGCCCGTACGAGCGCTAACTCTTCGGTAACAGGCCCATCTAGTTTATTTTGGATGGCTCCCATGACTCCAACGATGCAGTAAATTTGCCCGCTTCGCAGCAGCGTCACGCAGAATTCGCGGCAGCCGAATGACGAGACGACGAAATGGAACTGTTATTTTACTTGGTAACCAGCCGGATGGCGAATCGGCTTTGTCGTGGTCCAGTCGAGGAGTTTGCGTTAGAGTTCCAGGTGGGTGGTTTTGTCCCAGATGAGCAGGTACCGAAGTCACCTTCTACGGCCGGACAAGTGCCATATAATCAGCAGTTAGGTCGTGTCATTTCGACCGGCGAGCCCCTCGGGTAGAAAATGGTTTTCTGACCAATGGCGGATAGCAAGCAAATCCAGCAAATTGTCGAACGCGCGGTGGCGCAGGTTCTGGACCGCCAATTGCCCAAACTGCAGGCGGAGCTGGTTGAGCATGTAATAGCGGAATTGCCCGCACAGCCTTCCCACGCTGGGTCAGGCGGGGCTGCAGCGGTTCCGAGTAGCCTGGTGCACGCCATGGCCAGTATTCACGCGGGCACCACGCAAAAAGAAATTCTTCGTTCGCTGCTCGATGCTTCCGCGGGATACGCCGCTCGCGTGGCTTTGTTCGTAGTGAAGGCGGGGGCGGCAACCGGTTGGCAAAGCCGCGGCCTGGGCAACGATGATGCGGTTAAGGATTTTCCTCTGGATGTGAGCAGTGGGCCGGTGGCACACGCTTATCAGAACCGCGTGGCTGCTCCTGCCAATATCGCCGAGATGGACCGGCGATTCATAAAGCAATTCGGCGGACCGGACAACGAGCAGATTCTGGTGCTGCCGCTGGTCTTGAAAGAAAAAGTAGCCGCGCTTCTCTACGCCGACGGCGGATCAAGCGCATTGCTGGACGCTGCGTCTTTAGAAGTATTGGTTATGAGCGCCAGTACCTGGCTGGAAGTTGCTTCGCTGCGCAAGCAAGCTCAGGCCCATCGCGAGGCGGGAGATACAGTTCCGGCGGAGCGGGCGGGTGCGCCGGTGCAGGCCGTTACTTCTTTTCCCGACCCATTTGCCGGGCATGCCCCGAAGCACGTGGCCCGATCCCCCGAACCAGAGCCTGTGGCGGAGGTAGTCGAGGTGGCATCCGCGGCGTCTGCAAGCGCAGCCGCGGCTCCGGCGACCGATCCCTTTGCCGGACTTTCTACCGAGGATGCCGATGTTCACCGCAAAGCGCAGCGCTTCGCGCGCCTGTTGGTGGATGAGATCAAGCTGTACAACCAGGCGAAGGTATCAGAGGGCCGGCGAAACAGAGATCTCTACGATCGCTTGAAGGAAGATATTGAGAAGAGTCGCGCGACGTTCCAGAAGCGCTACGGCAATACTGCCGCGGCGAGTGGCGACTACTTCCAAAAGGAAGTGCTTCGCAGCCTGGCCGAGGACGACCTGTCGGTTATGGGCGCGAACTTCCGCAGGTAGTAAGCACAAGGTTGGGGAGAGCTCTTGCGCTTTCCAGTCCTGTCCCAGGACGCATCAAAATAAAGTGGCCTTCGGACAAGGCTACAAAACAGGTTCTGGATTCGGATCTCCGGGCAAATAGATCAGTGGTTCACTTCTGTCTCAAGCATTCGCGAGTGCTCGCGCTGGCCGGCGGGCTATTGAGCGCATTCCCTGGTGCGTGGTCGTTTCAAACGTCGACCACCGCTCAAGGTGCTGATCCGGCTCCTAAGAGTGCGACCTCCTCAAAGAAATCTTCCGGCACTAAAACGAAGTCTGCAACGAAGAAGGCGGCTACGAAGAAGAAGCCGGGCGCTCAGGCCGCGGCGCGCCGGCGGCGCCGGGTCATGTCTCCACGCGTGCGCCGGATTCGGCAGGCATTTGTTGCTTCCGCAACTTTGCGTCTCATGGCGCAGCAACTGATTCAGGATCGCACTCCCGCCGCCTATGCGGGAGTTGAAGCGTACGCTCGCGCGCACGCCAAGGAAGATGCCGGCGCGTTAGCCTGGTTGGCAGTGGGATACGCGCATGTTATCGATCACGAATACGCCAAGGCGATTGATCCGCTGAATCGGGCCAAGGCGCAGGCCGGCGATTTGGGGGATTACGTCGGATACTACCTGGGGCTGTGCTACCTGCAGACGGGGCGTCAGGCTGAAGGTATGGCTACGCTGGCGACGTTCAACAGCGCGTACCCTGATTCGCTGCTCGCGCGCGACGCCCACCTGGCCTATGCCAACGGCCTGTTGAGTGAAGGGCGGGCGGCGGAAGCTGCTGAGATTCTGGAGAAAGATCGGCTGCCGGTGCGATCGGATATCGAATTCGCGGTGGGCAAGGCATATGCGGCTCTGGGTCAGACCAGCAAAGCAGCCGAGGCATTCAGCAATGTGTACTTCAATATGCCCTCGTCGCCGGATGCAGATAATGCGTATTCCGAACTGATCAAGCTGCACGGGGCGCCACCGACGACTGTGGCCCAGCGCAAGGCTCGCGCAGAGTTGCTCATCAAAGCGCGACGGTACGCCGATGCGGCGGCAGAATTCGGTCAACTGGCGGCCAATGCGTCCCCGGAAACGCGAGCCGAAGCGGAACTGGCCTATGCCGATGCCTTGCATCGGGCTGGGCGTAATCGGGAAGCTAAGGCAGAAATCGCCAATTTGCCGGGAGCGACTGCGGAACAAAGCGCGCATCGCCTGTACATCCTGGGAGAAGTGGCGTGGGCTACCGATGATAATGCGACTTTCTACAGCACCGTCGACCAGTTGCGACAGTCCGCTTCTACTAGCCCGTGGCTGGAAGCGGCATTGCTATCTGCGGCGAATCTCCATCTTGTGCATCACGAGTACGACCAGGCGCTCGACTGCTACCGCGAACTGCAGCAGCGCTTTCCGAATGGATCAAAGGCTTCTTACGCACACTGGAAAACGGCATGGCTGACGCTTCGCCAGGCTCGCAAGGAAGAGGCCAAGAAGCTTTTGGAAGAGCAGATCTCGCTGTATCCCGGCGGCAACGAGGCGAATGCGGCGCTGTACTGGCGTGCCCGCCTGGCGGAAGAAGATAACCAGCCCGCGATGGCGCGGGCTTTCTACGAGAAGTTGTCCGAGCGATATCGCAATTACTACTACGCTGAATTGGCCCGTGAACGCTTGCAGAAAATTCCGGTGGTGGCCGATCCTCCGGGTGAGTTTCCGTTGCTCGATCGCATTCCGCCGCTCGAGCACGCGGAGAAGATCGAATTGACGGAAGCGCCCAGCGATAATCTCCATCTGCAAAAAGCGAAGCTGCTGGGAAATGGCGGGCTGGTGGATTTCGCGGTGAGCGAAATGCAGGCGGCCGCGAAAGAAGATCCCGGCAGCTGGTCGCTTGCCGAAACGGCAGAGCTGTTCACCGACACTGGTCACTATGATCGCGCGATTGAAACTATGAAGCGGTCCGTGCCCAGCTACTTCGCCGTCGACATCTCTATGCTGCCGCGGGAATACTGGGAAGCGCTGTTTCCGCGTCCCTATTGGCCGGACTTAAAGAAATTCTCCGAGAAGAACGGTTTGGATCCCTACTTAGTCGCATCGCTGATCCGGCAGGAATCGGAATTCAATCCCGTGGCCGTATCACGGGCCAATGCGGTCGGCCTGATGCAGCTGCTGCCGAAAACGGGCAAAGTTGTGGCGCGGGAGGAACACGTCAAGCACTACAACGCCAGCGAGCTGTACACTCCCACGATGAATCTGCAGCTCGGGACGCGCTACTTCCGCGGGATGGTGGACAAGTTCGGCGGATCCTTCGAGCACGCACTCGCCGCTTACAACGCCGGCTCGGATCGCGTGGAAGACTGGATGGGACAGGGACCTTACCGGGACTCGCCGGAGTTCGTGGAATCGATTCCGTTCACGGAGACCCGCGAATACGTGCAGGCCATCATGCGCAATGCGAATGTGTACCGACAGCTTTATGGAAATCCTTGAAGCTGGATACAGCTTTGATGACGGAAAAAATAAGCTGGTTAATCTGTGGACCGAAAAGTCAAGACCACGTTCGGCTACTGGTTGCACCAGCTGCGGTGCAGATGTCCGCAAGGCCTGCAATACAGCACAGTTACGGCCTGACAGGGCTGTGCATATAGGCAATGGTAAGTAGCTTCAGAATCAGCTATATACATACGCAAGTTAAACCGATTTAACTGGTCCCAGAGGCCCGGGTATTGAGTCTGCCTACCAACCCTCGGCCGTATCCACGAACGCTTCAGGCTGAGCTTTGTACGCGCGGCAGGACACATCTCCTGAAACGATCTATAGGAAGAATTCTTCCGCGCGGCCGGCGCATCTTCACATCGTTCTACGGTTGAAGAGTTGTTGTACGTACGCAGAGGTCAATACGCCCTCAACCGTTCTGCGGCGCGTGATGACCGAAAACAATTTCCAGCACCAGCAGCGATGCTCCAACTACGATCGCGCTGTCCGCCAGGTTGAACACCGGCCATTGATATTGCTTCACGTACAAGAGCATAAAATCCACAACGCGCCCGCTGGCGACGCGGTCCCACAAATTGCCGACTGCTCCACCCAGGATGAGAGAGAGTGCGATGCCGGTGAGGGTCAGTGGCTGCCTGGTCCTCCACAGCAAGACGAAGACAACGATCATCGCAATCACTGAGAACGCAATTAACAGCCCCGTTTTCCAGTGTGAGGGAGAATCGGCAAACAGGCTGAAGGCTGCGCCGGTGTTTTCGGTGTGAGTAATCCGGAAGAGGCCCGGGATGATCTGGATGTGCGCATACATCGCGATCCGTGCGGCGACCAGGCGCTTGGTCCAGCGGTCGAGCAGCACAATCAGGAGCGCGATCAGAAAGTGGATGGTGCGCGCGGTATTGGTGGTCATGCGGTGGGCTGAGATTCCAGTTCTTTCAATACCGCGCTGCAGCGTTCGCAAACCGTGGGATAGTCTTTGTCCTCGCCGACATGCGTCGAATAATTCCAGCAGCGTTCGCACTTGAGTCCGTCGGCTTTCCTGACCTCCACGTGCAGGCCGCCGGTGCCGTTACCAGAGCCCTGGGCCAGCGTCACTGCGGAGACGATGAAGAGATATCGAAGCTGATCCGAGTAGCGCTGCAGAAGCGAGTACACAGGTTCTGAGGCGGTGATCGACACCTGAGCTTCCAGGCCCGTCCCAATCAACTTGTTGTTGCGCGCCGTTTCCAAGGCTTTTAACACGTCATCGCGGACGGCGCGCAGTGTGACCCACTCCTCATCCGACTTGGGATCAGATGGACCGGCATTGTCGCCGAGAATGTCAGCGTCTTTTGGGAAGTGCGCCAGGTGCACGCTGTCTGCGCGCGATTGCATCTGCGGCAGATATTGCCAGATCTCTTCGCAGGTGAAGCTCATGATGGGTGCGAGCAATCGTGCGAGAGCTTCGCCGATCCGCCAGATGGCTGTCTGGGCGCTCCGCCGTGCTTGCGATTTGGGAGCTGAAATGTACAGCCGGTCTTTCAAGACATCGAAGTAGAACGCACTCAAGTCGACGATGCAGAAATGATTCACCCGGTGATAGATCCTGTGGAAGGCGAATTCATCGTAGGATTTGCGCACGTCTTCCGCAAAGACGCAGGTCTGACGCAGCATGTACTGGTCGAGCGCCTGCATCGAGCCGAAAGGAACGGCGTCGTTGGCGGGATCGAAATCGTTCAGGTTCCCCAGAATGTAGCGGAAGGTGTTGCGGATCTTCTTGTAGTTCTCTCCGGCACGCTGCATCAGGGCTTCCGAGCCGACCACATCTTCGCGGAAGTCCACCGACGCGACCCAGAAACGCACGACTTCTCCACCTAAGCGGCTGGAGATG
>QHVR01000606.1 GCA_003223595.1 Acidobacteriota bacterium | reverse complement strand
CCAACGAGTAAGTTCAGCCTCGACATCACAGAGACGTAGCTCAGCTACGTCTCTACAGTTCTATTTTTTCGGGACTGCAAAAGCTACATACACCCCGCCAGATTTTGATTTCAGATCTTTTCCACCGCCCGCCGCAATGACCACATACTGTCGACCTTTCACCTGGTAGGTAATGGGCGTCGCGTTTCCGGCAAAGGGCAGGGTAGTTTCCCAGAGCAGTTTCCCAGTCGCTTTATCGAAGGCGTGAAATTTCTTGTCGTAGTTGCTAGCGCCGATAAATAGGAGCCCCCCGGCAGTCACCAAGGGTCCACCATAGTTCTCGGTTCCTGTATCTTTCATCCCCTGCGCCGCTAGCTCCGGATACTCGCCAAATGGGTGCTTCCAGACATACTCCCCCGTGTTCAGATTGATGGCGTTCAACGTTCCCCAAGGTGGGGCAACGGCTGGATATCCGTCAGGGTCGTAAAAGCGGAGATATCCCGTGAAATGGTACGGCACGATGGGAAGGGGCGGCCCGGCGCTGGTTACTTCTTTATTTTCGGCTTGGGATTTAACGCCTTCTCCCATGACGTAGGAAACAAGCATGGAGATCTGATCGTCGCGCAGGTTGGTGAAACCGGGCATCCGGCCTTTGCCGTTCTTAATGGTTTCGGTGATTTCTTCCCCCGACAAGCGCTTGCCTGCGACAACCAGAGATGGAATTGCTGGAGGAGATCCCGCCATATTCTCCCCGTGGCAGATCGAGCACTGACTGATGTAGAGGCCCTTGGGACTGTTCTGCTCGGCTTCGGCAGGATTGGTTTCAGCCAGGCGTCCGGTCCACGCAATATCGTTCGCATTGACGTACATAATGCCGCTCTCCGGATCGACTGCCTGCCCGCCCCACTCGGCGCCGCCATCCAGGCCGGGGAAGATGACGGTCTCTTTACTGGTCGATAAAGGAACGTATTGTCCCTCGCTCCGGAAAGTTCGGAAGCGATCGAGGGCCCATTGGTGCATCTGCGGAGTGCGATTGGTCAGGAGATCTTCGGTTAGCAGCTGCCGAGCATAAGGAGCAGGCTTAGTGGGCAGGCATTGCTGTTTCGCCGCGACCTCGCCGGGGACATTGCTGGAAGGATATTCGCGGCAGTCCAACGGGTAAATCGGTTTGCCGTTGGAGCGATCGAACAGGAAAACAAATCCCTGCTTGCTATTTTGTGCCAGGGCCTCCACCTTTTGGCCGTCGTGGTTGAGCGTGACCAGAATTGGAGGAGTGGGGAAATCCCGGTCCCAGATATCGTGATGCACAGCCTGGAAATGCCATATGCGCTCGCCCGTCTCGGCATTGAGGGCAAGCAGGCAGTTAGCGAACAGGTCATCGCCAAGGCGGTCTCCACCGTAGAAATCGAAGGCAGCCGAACCAGTCGGGATGTAAATGATTCCACTGTTCGGGTCGAGGGTCATTCCGGTCCAGTTGTTAACGGCGCCGGTGCTCTTCCAGGCATCCTTGGGCCAAGTATCGTAGCCGAACTCGCCCGGTCGAGGAATCGTGTGGAACGTCCAGCGAAGCTTACCGGTACGAACTTCGTATGCGCGGATGTCGCCATAGGTCGCGGGCAGAGTCTCGGACTCCCGTCCGCCCACGATCATCAGGTCTTTGTAGATGAGAGCAGGACTGGTGAGATAGATGACTTGCTCCGCGGGATTGCGCCCCAGGTCCTCACGTAAATCGATGCGCCCGTCTTTGCCGAAAGTTGGAATAGGCTTTCCGGTTGCGGCATCGAGGCCGTACACGAAATTCATGACGCCGACGATGATCCGACTCTCTTTCCCATCAGACCAGTACGACAGGCCGCGGTCCGGCTGGGTTCCCTTGATTCCAGAATCGAACTTCCACAGCAATTTGCCGCTCGCCGCGTCCACGGCAAAGATCTTCTGCGTTGGAGTGATGCCGTATAGAACTCCATTCACCTCGATGGGGCTG
>QHVR01000605.1 GCA_003223595.1 Acidobacteriota bacterium | reverse complement strand
ATGTCGCGAATGGAACGATTGCCGGTCTCCGCGTCCTTATCGAAAATGGTCAGACGCATGGTGACCTTGAGCGGGGCGGAGTAGGTCATGCCGCGCTCTTCGCACTCGGCGACGTCATATTTCAGCTGCAGGCCAACGGGGTCGCCGCATTTGTTGCAGAAATCAGGCGTGTTGGCGTTGTAGGTACCGCACTTCTGGCAGAGAACTTCCCCGGGATGAAAGGGATCGGTAATGACGGTGGATCCGCAATTACGGCAGGTGGTACGGAGGTGATGCAAACCTTTGAGGTGCCCACATTTGCACTCCCAGTTACCAATGGCGTAATCCACAAACTCAAGTTGTGATACGTTGCGGAAATCGGTTATCGGGAAGACGGACTGAAAGACCGCCTGCAAGCCGCCGTCTTCGCGCTCGCTGGGGAGTTTGTCCATCTGCAGGAAGCGCTCGTAAGAACGCTTCTGAACCTCAATGAGGTTCGGGATTTGGATAGTGGCCGGAATTTTGGAGAAATCAAAGCGTGTACGGAAGGCATTTTTCATCGTTAAGAAACTCCCAATCACAACGCGCGACCGAGGGCCGCGCAATAAACCGCGGAATGTATGGCGCTTATCGCGCCGCGGGACCTACATACGTGCAGAGCCGGAAAGACTTAGAACCTAAAAGACGACGCGGCGCATGCAGGGACAGTGTCTCCCGCACGCGCCAACCAAGGCGTTTTGCCAATTCTGATTTGAACTCTTTCGCGCCAGTTCTCGGGCCTGTTTCCGCTCCGCCTGCCTGCGAAGCAGCTGCCTAACTTCCCTCGCGAGCCCTCGCCCGCATGCGAGCGAGCGAAACCTAGGAAGCGATGTTATATAGATGCTAACACCGTCCCCAAAGCTTCACAAGTACGAACCAACAAGATAATCGATATTGCACTCATCCTGGTGCTATGTAGGGACGGCTGCCATCGGCTGACCGGTCGTCGAGCGACCGAGCAAACCGTCGAGCTTGGCTCGAGGGCGGACGAGGCGTCCGCCCCTACACAAGCGCTGCTATTTCACTTCTACCGTTGCGCCCGCATCGGTGAACTTCTTCTTGATGGTCTCCGACTCTTCCTTGGAGACCCCTTCCTTGATCGCCTTGGGCGCTCCGTCGACCAGTTCCTTGGCTTCTTTCAAGCCCAGGCTGGTGACTTCACGTACCGCCTTGATTACGTTGATCTTATTGGCGCCCACTTCTTTGAGCACCACGGTGAATTCGGTCTTCTCTTCGGCCGGAGCCGCTGCCGCCGCGCCGCCGCCGCCCGCAACCATCACGGGAGCCGCTGACGCGCTTCCAGCTTCTTGACCAGGTCCGCCGCTTCCAGAAGCGACAGGCCTACGATTGATTCTTCCAACTGTGCAAGATCCGCCATTTTGTTTCTCCAGTATCAAATTTGGTAATTGAGTAATTTTGTAATCGGGTAATTTGACCCGATTCCTCGATTGCTCAATTCGGGGCTTTCGCCCAATTGCGTTATCCGTGGGCAAGTTTCCAGTGCGCTTTCCTTGCGCCAGAACGCCAGACAACGTTCGGCTGATGGTTCACGCAACGCTTGACACTGATAACCAAAATCGCTTGCTTGGGGGCATTTGGATTTGGTTTTCAATTACCAAATTACAAAATTACCCAATTACAAAATTCCTAGGCTTCCTTGAATTTCTTCTGCTGCACGGCCTGATCGATAACCACGGCCAGGTTGCGCGGCACGGCGTTGATGGCCGTCGCCAGGCGCTGGGCCGGAGCGTTGATCAGGAACAGCAGCTTCGAGAGCAGCTCTTCCCTGGACGGCAGGGTCGCGAGCGACTCGATCTCCTTGATCGAGACCACGCGGCCTTCGACCACGCCGACCTTAAAGGTGAATTCCGGCGCGTCCTTCGCGAGCTTCGTGAGCACCTTAGCCATCGCCACCGGATCGCCGGTGGTGTAGGCGATGGAGGTAACTCCCGCCAGATCCTTCAGCGCGCCTTCCACTTTGGTGCCCTTCGCGGCCCGCTCGGCCAGCGTGTTCTTGACCACCTGATACTTCGCGCCCACACCACGAAGAGCCTTGCGCAGCTCAAAATCCTGCGACACGGTCATCTTGGTGTAGGTCGCGACGACCATGTGGGAAACGTTGCTCAGGTCCTTGCTCAGCTTCTCTACCTGTTCTGTCTTCTTTGCCTTAGTAACTGCCATTGTCGAATTCCTCGGATCTTTTCGTTTTCAAAAAAGCGTTGCTTCGCAACGCGGACAGGCGAGGGCGGCTGTCCCTACATTTCCTACGCCTTAGAAGCCGCCTCGATGGGACTCACATCGAGCGGAATCCCCGGCCCCATAGTCGAACTCAAGTAGCATCCCTTGATGTACTTGCCTTTGGCAACCGATGGCTTGGCCTTGATCACGCTGGTGATGAGCACCGTGGCGTTGTCAATCAGCTTGTCGGGCGTAAACGAAATCTTTCCCACAGGGCAATGAACCAACGCGGTTTTGTCGGTGCGGAATTCGATCTTGCCTGCCTTTACTTCCTGAACCGCTTTGCCCACATCGAAGGTGACCGTGCCCGTCTTCGGATTCGGCATCAGTCCCTTGGGGCCAAGAACTTTACCGAGGCGTCCTACGGACTTCATCACATCGGGAGTGGCGATCAGGGCGTCGAAGTCAGTCCAGTTTTCCTTGGTGATCTTCTCGACCATTTCTTCGCCGCCGGCGAAGTCCGCGCCAGCCGCTTCGGCTTCCTTAATCTTGTCGCCGCTCGCGATGACTAACACTTTTTTCGACTTGCCCAGCCCGTGCGGCAACACCACCGTGCCGCGGACCATCTGGTCGGCGTGCTTGGGATCGACTCCCAGGCGCATCGTGACTTCGACGGTCTCGTCAAACTTGGCGAATTTCACTTTCTGCAGAAGAGGAACGGCGTCCTGCAGAACATAAGGACGGTTCTCGATTGCAGCGTGCGCCTTGGCGATGTTCTTTCCTTCTTTTTTATTACTCATTGGCTTTTCCTTGTCTCCCACCGTGCACTCGGGTTCGAGCGACCGTGGTGTGTTCGACTTACCGATTTTGTAATTTTGTAATCGGGTAATTTTGTAATGTTCAACGTCGTGTAGCGACGGCTTCCAATTACCAAATTACGAAATTTCCAAATTACCCGATAACTTCAATTCCCATCGAGCGCGCGGTCCCACGGACGCTCTTGATCGCGCTATCGATCGAGGCGGCGTTCAGGTCGGGCATCTTCTGCTTGGCGATGTCTTCGACCTGCTTTGCGGTTACCTTGCCGACCTTGTCTTTGTTCGGCGTGCCCGATCCCTTTGCGATGCCGGCGGCGCGCTTCAGCAGAATCGCCGCTGGCGGTGTTTTGGTGATGAAGGTGAATGAGCGGTCGTTGTAAACCGAGACGACCACCGGGATAATCAATCCCTCCATCTCTTTTTGGTTGGTTCTGGCGTTGAACTGCTTGCAGAACTCCATGATGTTGATCTGCGCCTGGCCGAGCGCCGGGCCCACCGGGGGCGCCGGAGTCGCTTTGCCCGCCGCGATCTGCAGCTTCACGTAACCTGTAACTTTTTTCGCCACTTCGTTAGCTCCTAGCTTCTAGCTCTTAGCTTCTAGCTTGCCCGCCGTCAACGCCAACCCGATCGTCGGAACCAGTTTCTTCTGCACCGGATCGGCCGCAAGGCCCAATCCTTCGATCGTGTGCGCACCGATCACTTCCATATCGCTGCGTTCTGCGATTACCACGGTATCGGGACCGCTAAATCCGTCGCTGCCAACCCAGACCGCCGCGGTATCACGCTCAATGATGGAACCATCAATCGCCCGAAATCCCATACGCCGTAACACCTGCGCCCCTACGCGCTCCAGGCGCTCTCGGTGAATCCATGAGAACGCGGCCCCGGTGTCCACCATGGCAACAATTTCTTCCGTCTTCTCGGGAGCGCCAGGATTCCACACTCGCAGTTTGGCGCTGAACGTACCCATAACTACGCGACCTTTTCCACCTGGTTGAACTCCAATTCCACCGGAGTGGACCGACCGAAAATCGTTACCATTACTTTCAGCGTCTCACGGTCCTCGTTGACTTCGTCCACTACGCCTGTGAAGCTCGCGAACGGTCCCTCGGTGATGCGGACCGATTCGTTCTTCTCGAACTTGACCTTGAGCTTCGGCTTCTCGCGGCTGTCGGCGACTTTGTAAACGATGTGCTGAACTTCTTCGTCGGAGAGCGGCGTCGGCTGCTGTCCGGTGCCAACGAATCCGGTTACCCGCGGTGTGGACTTCACCACGTGCCAGACGTGATCGTCCATGTCCATTTCGACCAGCACGTAGCCGGGATAGAACATGCGCTCGGAAGTGTACTTCTTGCCGCCGCGAACTTCGGTGACCGACTCGGTCGGGATCAGCACTTTGCCGATCTTGTCCTGCAGCCCGAAGGCTGCG
>QHVR01000604.1 GCA_003223595.1 Acidobacteriota bacterium | reverse complement strand
GACGGCGAGCAGCGGGACATCGCCATTGACATGATGCACCTCACGCTCAACGTCGTCGCGAAGACGCTATTTGCCACCGACCTGGGCGATGAAGTCGACGAACTGGCCGATGCCATCAACCGCATCATGGGCCTGTACAACTTCCTGATCATGCTTCCGGCGGCGGAGTGGTTGGTGCACGTGCGGCCCCCGGGGCTGGCAGCATTCGTGCGTGCTCGCCGGCGCATCGATGCGGTTGTGTATCGCATGATCGAAGCCCACCGCCGTGAGCACTCCGATACTGGCAGCTTGCTCGATCTCATGCTCGCAGCATCGCCCGACCACAGCCCCGCATCGGAACAGTATCTGCGCGATCAGGTCATCACAATCTTTCTGGCAGGATACGAAACTGTCGCCAACGCCCTGTCCTGGACCTGGTACTTGCTTTCGCAGAATCCCGAATGCGAGGGGCGTTTTCACGACGAGATTGATGCAGAACTCGCGGGCCGCCAACCCGCGTACGACGACCTGCCCCGCTTGCGCTATGTGGGGATGGTGATGGCGGAATCCATGCGCCTGTATCCTCCGGCCTGGGCCATGGGCCGCTACGCGCGAAACGACTTTCAATTAGGGGATTTCTTCCTGCCGGCGAAAACTACGGTGCTGATGAGCCAATTCACCATGCATCGCGATCCCCGCTTTTTTCCCGATCCGTTGCGATTCGATCCCGAGAGATTCAGCGCCGAGGCAAAGACCCGGCTCGCGAAGTTCACCTACTTCCCATTCGGAGCCGGAGTTCGCCAGTGCGTCGGCGAGTCTTTCGCGTCCATGGAAGGCGCACTCTTGCTCGCCACCATCGGCCAAAAATGGAAATTAAAGCTAGTCCCGGGGCACCCGGTGGAACCGGAACCGTTGATCACGCTCCGGCCGAAATATGGAATGCGAATGCTAGTGCAAGCTCGCGAAAAGATCTCGCAGTAAACTTGCCCGCCGCCGGTACTGAAGCCGTGCCCTTGCCAAATTCATTTGTCTTGCAAATACATTTCCGCCACGTGTTTCGTGATCTCGCCGGGTTTGGCGCCTGCCAGGTTCGTGAGCGCGACTACGCTCAAGTGGTCATCCACGTAGCGATCGATGGCCGTCTCGAATCCCTGCCATGATCCGTCGTGATGGATGCAGCGATGCCCATTGCGCCCTTCAATGAACCACCCGAAACCGTAGCCCGCCTTGTTTGGCTGCCCATCCTTCAGCTTCACCGGCGTCCACATCAGATCGAAACTCGAAGGCTTTAGCAGTTTGCCGTCGTAGAGCGCCGCATCCCATTTGGACAAATCGACGATGGAGAAGTACAGGCTGCCGTCAGCGGTCGTGTTCATCGCAGGCGCCACCCACTCTTGGTTTTTCAATTCACCTTTGACCAGGCGGTATCCGGCGGCGCGATTGGGGACGATATCGGCTTCGCTGATGATTCGAGTTGCCTGCATTCCCAGCGGCTGAAAAATTCGCTGCCGCAAGAAATCGCCGTAAAATTCTCCGCTCACGCGGTGAATGAGGATCCCCAGAGTTAGGTAACCCAGATTGCTGTACTCCCATTTGGTGCCCGGCGGGTACGCCAGTGGAATACTTTCCACCAGCTTCAGTAGCTGGGGCTCGGTCCAATCTTTGCGGAAGTTGAAGTCCTTGGGATAATCGCCGAAGCCGCCCGTGTGGCTGAGCAGTTCGCGCACGGTCACGTCTTTCCAGCTCGGGGGCGCCTCGGGGAAGTACTTCGTGAGCGGATCATTGAGGCCGATTTTACCCGCCTCGACCAGCATCATGACGGCGGTCGCCGTGAACTGCTTGCCCACCGATCCCGACTGAAAGATCGTCTCCGGCTTTACCGGCACTTGCAATTCGATGTTGGCCACTCCGAATCC
>QHVR01000578.1 GCA_003223595.1 Acidobacteriota bacterium | reverse complement strand
ATATTTTCCGGCGAAGAGATGGTATTCCGGAGAGTCATTTCCTACCTTAAGGAGTTCTTCCGCGGCCCGGGTGTCTAGCTTCTCCATTCCCGCCCGATGTGCCGCATTACTAAGCACATACAAGTAGGGGAAATGGGCCGACTCCTGCGGCCACAGAGGTTCGAGGGTTGTCGCCGCATCTTTCCAGCGATCGGTGAAGAAATAGCAAAGGCCCAGCAGATATCGCGCCTGCACCGCATCCGGCTGCTCGCGCACCGCGGATTCCAACGGTGGAATCGCTTTCAGAAATTCATTCTGCCGGTAATACGCCAGCCCGATATTTAGCCGCACTCCCGCAGTCCCAGGCATCAGCCGCTCTGCTTTCTGCAGCGTGCTTACCGCCTTAGACCACTGCTTGCGCCGCATGTAAACCACGCCGAGATTGGTATATGCCGCGCCCGATTGTGGATCGACCTCCAGCACCTCGCGAAAAGCTTTCTCGGCCTCGTCCAGTTTTCCGTTCTGCAGTGCCATTTGGCCGCGCGCAAAAATCTGCGCCGGGTCTGCGGCGCCCGATCGCACAGCCCCTGCCGGTGTTTGCTGTCCCTGCAGCGCTCCGCAAAGCGCTGTGGCCGCCAGCAGCAGAAGCGTTCCGAAAGTATTCGATGTGATGCTCGCCCTTGACACTCGCATGCGTCTCTGCTGTAGTGTCCGCCAGTGCTCGCTCGGAATTCAAGCGGCGCGGGTGCGGATGAATAACGATATTCTGATACACCTCAGTTCTTCGGTTCGCTGCAAGGCCCCTGCATGGTGACCATTCGTGATGTGGCGAAGGAAAGCGGTTTTTCCTCGACCACCGTGTCCATCGTCCTGAACAACGCGCCCTTGTCGCGTTACATCCCGGCGGTCACCAAGAAACGCATCGAGCGCGCCGCGCAAAAGCTGGGCTATCGTCCTAACCAGTTCGCGCGTTCCCTGCGGAGCAAGCGCAGCCACACCGTCGGAGTCATGGTCTTCGACATGACCGACCCCTTCTGCACCTTGATTCTTCGCGGCATTGAAAACACTCTTTACCAGTCGAACTACCTGCCCATGCTGACCGACGTCCACAACGAGGGCAGCCGCTTCGAGCGCTATCTGGAAATGCTGCTGGACCGCCGCATCGAAGGATTGATCGTCATTGCCAACTGGCTCTTTCTCGATATCAATTTGCTCGCCGACCTGGAAAAAAGCAGCATTCCCATCGCCATGATCGGCTGCGAATTGAAAAACGACACTATGAGTTCGGTCATCGTCGACAACGAGGTCGGCGGCCAGTTGGCTCTCGAGCACTTGTACTCCCTCGGACATCGCAGAATCGCCTTCATCCGCGGCCCCAAAGGCCTGACGGATAGTTCCCCGCGCTGGCGCGGCATCCGCAATCTGGCCAAGCAATCCGGCATGGAACTCGATGCCCGACTGATTCTGGATCTGCCGGAATCCCGAGATCCTCTTTCCAGTTTCGAGTCCGGCTGCAAACTCACCGAAGAACTCATTCGCCAGAAGCGCTCGTTTACGGCCCTGCTGGCTTTCGACGACATGAGCGCCTTCGGCGCCATCCGCGCGCTCACTAAGGCGGGAATCGCTGTCCCCGAACAGTGTTCCGTGATCGGCTTCGATGATGTGGCGACCTCCGCCATCTACACCCCCTCGCTCACCACCGTGCGCCAGCCCATGGAATCCATGGGCGCCTCCGCCGTGGGCATTGTGGTCGACGGCATCAACGCCGTCCTGGAGAAACGTGATGTGGCCACCACCCACCGCAAAGTGGCCCCAGAACTAGTGATCCGCGACTCCACCCGCAACTTGGCTTAGATCAACCGAAGCACTTCAGAACCCGCCGACTTTTCCCCAACCTGGTCCGTCGCGCCATCCATGAACAACCAGAGGTTCCCTAGTCCCCGGTCCCCGTCCCTGTTCTTGTTAGCAGCCCGCCAAGGACCCTAACCTAACCGAACCGCAGAGGGGCGAAAAAAGCGTCTCTCGCACAGTCTGGAACCGCCGCGTGTTCAGAACCCGGCGACTTTCCCCCAACTGTCTTCCGTTGCACCGTCAGAACAACAGATTCCGCCCGCTGGGGCCCCGGGGATGCACTCCCCAAACTCTCTCCGCCCACCTACACTGCAAGTGACCACCCCCTCGCTTTTTTCTTGACAGTGGCCATAAGCTAAAGCCACTATTCATACGATTTAATAGTCTCCGCTCCGGGTCTCAGTCCGCAAAAAAAAGTGTGAGCCGTGATGCCCACACCCAGAACGGCAAAGTTTGACCGAACCAGCGCGGGCCATCTCGCGCGCATGAGGGCTATATCACCATGAAATCTCGTCTCGCGTTAGGAATCCTGATTGTCCTGACATTTTGCGTGGCCGGCTGGGCACAGACCGGCTCTATCACTGGCACGGTGAAAGATCCCTCCGGCGCTGCCGTTCAAGGCGCCACCGTCGTGGTCACTAGTCCCGATAGGGGCATCAATCGCGAAATGCAGACCAACTCCAGTGGAGACTACAACCAGTCGGGGCTCACGCCGGGCGTCTACGACATCGTTGTGACTGCCCCAGGCTTCAAGAAATACCAGGCGAAAGCCGTAAAGCTGGACGTAGCTGAAAAGGCCCGTGTAGACGTCAACCTTCAGGTGGGCGCTGCGACGACCGAAGTCATAGTAGAGGGCGCGAACGTCGCGCAGGTCGAGACGCAGTCCTCAGAACTCGCGGGCACGGTGACAGGGAAGCAAATTACACAGCTCCAACTTAACAACCGCAACTATACGTCGCTAGTCACGCTGGTTCCCGGCGTGAGCAGCGCGCCCGGTGCCCCGGACGAAGCGGCGGTTGGTATCTCGAACATCTACTACAGCATCAATGGCGGGCGCACGGAGTACAACAACTGGGAACTCGACGGCGGCGACAACATGGACAACGGCAGCAACAACACGCTGAATGTCTACCCTAGCCTCGACGCTATCGCCGAGTTCAAAGTGCTTACCTCAAACTATGGCGCACAGTACGGCCGGAACGGATCCGGCACGATTGAGGTCGAGACCAAGAGCGGCACCAAGTCCTTCCACGGCAATGCCTATGAGTTTGTCCGCAATGACTACTTCAACGCACTGAACTACAACGATATGACATCTCATGGCGGCAATGGGAAACCGACGCCGTATAAGAAGAATGACTTTGGCTATACGTTTGGCGGACCGGTCTTCATTCCTCATGTTTATAACAGGAACAAGGATAAGACTTTCTTTTTCTGGTCCCAGGAGTGGCGCCGCGAACGTGCGCCCCAGAGTTTCAATACAGTAGTGCCTTATAGCGCAGAGCGGAACGGCGACTTCACCGATGTTTGCCCGAACACAACCAATACCGCCGATCCATTCGCTGATTGCCCCAAGGATCCGACCACTGGAATCTACTTCCCGGGTAACGTGATCACGCCTACCGCTACAGGCTTGGCTCTCGTGCCGTTGATTCCGGTGGGCACGAATGATAACCCCGGGGCGGCAAGCTTTGTATTCAATTCGACATTGCCGACAAGTTGGCGCGAGGAATTGTTCAAAATCGATCACAATATCACAGCGCACAATCGCGTCACGTTCCGCTACATTCACGATTCGTGGAGCACGGTCGAGGGTACCCCAATCTGGACGGGCTCTTCGTTCCCCACAACACAAACCTTCTTTAACGGACCCGGGATCAGTCTGGTGGCGCGCCTGACCAGCACCATCTCTCCGACCTTGCTGAACGAATTCGTCGCCAGCTACACAACGGACCATATCTCCTTCAAGTCGCAAGGTGTCTTTGCCCAGCCATCTGGATTCAGCATGGGTTATCTCTTCCCCAATGGCGGTGCCGGCAAATTACCTGCCTTCACTCTCAGTGGCGGAATCTACGACGGAATCTTCCAGGATCCGGACGGAATATGGCCCGAAGGTCCATACAATTCCAATCCGACCTATACATATCGCGACAACATTACCAAGATCGTCGGACGTCACAACCTCCAGTTTGGTGCTTACCTCGCTGCCGCCCAAAAGAACGAGTTGAGCAGCCTTCAGTTAAATGGCGCGCTCACATTTGATACGGGGTCCCCGAACAGTACGGGGAATGCCTTCGCGGACTTACTATTGGGGAATATCAACCAGTTCACTCAAGGTAGTCAGCAGATCAAGTTCTACAATCGATACAAGATCTTCGAACCCTACTTTCAGGACGACTGGCGCATCACCGATCGGCTTACGCTGAACCTGGGCTTGCGTGTCAGCCTGATGGGGACTTACCGTGATCGCTACAAACATACCTATAACTGGGATCCTACGGCCTATGATCCCGCTACAGCACCGTTCATTTACGACAACAATGGCAATGCACCCGCCAACGCACCAGCGGGCGCCATAATGACGGGTGGTACAGAGGGAGCGCTGGTAACGGATGCATCCGGTAAGGTCATTGGGAACCCGTACGATGGACTGGTTCAATGTGGCGTAGGCGGCGTTCCAGTGGGCTGCTCCAAAGGGGACCTTTTCAGCCCTGCTCCTCGCCTCGGTTTCGCGTGGGATCCTTTTGGGAATGGTCGGACTGCCATCCGCGGCGGTTATGGCGTCTTCTTCGAGCATACAAATGGTAACGAGGCCAACACCGAAGGTATGGAAGGCCAATCGACTCCCCTCATCCAGGTTGCCACTCAAAATAACATTACCGGATACGCAAATATCGGCGGAGGAACTACGGCTCCGTCGTTCCCCTTCAGCTTTACATCAATTCCTAAACAGGTCGTGTGGCCGTATATGCAGCAGTGGCATCTTGACGTCCAGCACGAATTGCCGAGCCACATTATCGCTAGTCTTTCCTATGTGGGCAGCAAGGGTACGCATCTCGGACGCGAGCGTGACCTGAATCAACTGCACCCTGTCCCTGCTTCGCTGAACCCATATCACCCAGGCCAGCCGATCAGCAGCGCCGACTGCGCTAGTCTTCAGAACATCGGCGATCCTAATGTAAATGGCGTAGTCAACGGACAACCGGTTAGCGGGCAGGTAGCCATTAACCTACAAACGGCCTGCCAGTTCACGGCTGATCCTTACCGCCCCTTCTACGGTGTGTCGAACATCACTCGCCTTGAGGACAAGGCATCCTCCATCTACCACGCGCTCCAATTCTCGGCGCGGAGGAATATTGGATCTCTGAGCCTCAGCGTGGCCTACACGTATAGTCACTCCCTTGACGATGCATCGGATCGCTACAGTGCTTCTGATTTCGTAGACTCTTACAACATCGCAAGGGACCGCGCCACCTCCAACTTCGACCAGCGCCACTTGTTGAATGTCAGCTACGTCTACGACCTGCCGTTCTTCAAGAAGCCTGGCCTCGTACACACGGCTCTGGGTGGATGGCAATGGTCCGGAATCGTCGCCTTCTCCACCGGCATTCCCCTCAATATCACCAACGGCAGCAAGTATAGTGATAATGCTGGCGTCGCCAAAGTAGGAGGAGGAACAGCTTCGTATCCGGACCTGGTCGGTAATCCCAGAGCGAACGTTCCACCTGCCAGCGCCGTCACTGTGAGCAGCGACGCGTTTTTCCAATACAACCCCGCAGCATATGCCGTGCCGACTGGTTTGACTTTCGGAAACGTAACGCGAAATTCGCTGGTCGCTCCCAATCGCACCAACTTCGACATGGCTCTCTTCAAGCACTTCGCCATCAAGGAGCAGACCGCCTTTGAGTTCCGGCTCGAAGCCTTCAACGTGTTCAATCACAGCGAGTGGACTGCACCCGGAAGCGACAACCTCGCCATGAAGGCCAACATGGCGCCCAGCGGCGGTTTCCTGGAAATTGGTGGCGCGCATCTCGCTCGCATCCTGCAGCTAGGAGCGAAGTTCATCTTCTAGCCCAGTTGTCATCCGAAAACAGAACCGGCCTCGCAAGAGGCCGGGTTCGTTTTGGGAAAGAATCAGAACTTCCGGAATCGGGTTTTTTGGTCAAGATTTGCCCGAAAGATACCCTACTTAACTCCAATAAACTCAATATTTTGCCTTTAACCACAAAATTACAGGTCGGCTCGAGAGGAAAAACCTACCCCACGGTCACCGCAGCTGCCGCCCCCACCGCTTTCAACGCCTGCTCCAGGTCGGCAATCAGGTCGTGTGCGTTCTCGATCCCCACGGACAACCGGATCATCTGTTCGGTCACTCCCATCTTCCGCCGTTCCTCTTCAGGCACGCTGAGGTGCGAGGTCAGCACCGGGATGCACACCAGCGACTCGACACCGCCCAGGCTCGGCGCTAGCGTGAACAGCCGCAAAGCTTCGCTCACCCGCCGCGCGTCTTCGCCCGTTCCATCGACCTCGAAGCTGACCATGCCGCCGCCGCCCGACATCTGCGCTCGCGCTAGCGCCTGCTGCGGATGGCTGTTCAGGAAGGGATAGTGCACTCTCCGCACCTTCGCGTGTTGCTCCAGGAATTCCGCCACCCGCAGCGCGTTTTCATTCTGCCGCGTCACCCGCACCGCCAGCGTCTTCATCCCCCGCACCAGCATCCACGACGCATGCGGGTCCATGCAGTTCCCGATCGTTGTTCGCGTGGCCAGGATCTTCTCGATCAATTCCTTGCGTCCCGCCACCACCCCGCAGATCAGATCCGTGTGCCCTCCCAGATACTTGGTTCCGGAATGCATGATCAGGTCGAACCCATACTCCGCCGGACGCTGGTTGATTGGCGTCCCGAACGTACTGTCAACCATGCTGATGAGCCCGTGCCGCTTTGCCAGGCTGGCAATCCGTTGCAGGTCCACCACCCGGATCGTGGGATTGGTCGGAGATTCCACATACAAGAGCTTCGTATTCGGACGAATGGCTTTTTCATGCTGCTGGTAGTCGGTGGTGTCGACAAACGTGGTCTCGACTCCAAACTTCGGCAGCCACTGAGACAAGAACTTGTACGTCCCGCCATAGACATCGCGCTGCGCGACGATGTGATCGCCACCCTTGAGCAGCGACATGATGGTGGTCGTGATGGCTCCCATCCCGGAGGAAAAGGTCAGCGCCGCGTCCACGCCTTCGAGTGCCGCCACAGTTTTCTCCGCTACCGAATTTGTCGGATTTCCGTAGCGCGTGTAGTAGCTGTCGCTGCCTGTGACGCGGAGTTGCTCGTCGTTGTCGGTCACCTCAAACGTGGATGTCTGGTAAATCGGGAGGGCCATCGGACCGTTCTTCTTGTGCAGGTCGGCGGCGCTCCGCGCAACTTTCGTCTCAGCGTGATCAGCTTTGCGATTCATGGAAGCCTCGTTGCATCAGGGTAATTCTCTTGGCTGGACTTCAGCAACCGGATCTGCGTTCTGGCGCGTCGGGCAAGAGACGTAGCAAGCTACGCCTCTACTGGTTTTTGTGGGGTGCATTTATAATCTCCGCTCATGGATTTAGGACTCAGGAACCGCGTAGCCCTGGTGGCCGCTTCCAGCCAGGGATTGGGACTGGCCACGGCGGAAGCGTTCGCAGCGGAGAGTTGCCGCGTGGCAATGTGTGCCCGCAATCAGCAGGCGCTTGCCGCGAACGCGGAGAGGATAAGGAAGCAGCACAAAGTTGAAGTCTTCACGGATGCGTTTGACGTCACCGATGCGGGCGCCGTTCAACGCTTCGTCGCCGCGGTCGCTCAGAAGTTTGGGACGGTGGACATCTGTGTAACCAACGCGGGAGGCCCGCCAGCCAAGGGGTTTCTTGCCGCTTCGCTCGAAGACTGGCAGAAAGCCATCAATGCGAATTTTCTGAGCACGGTGTACTTTGCCCGCGAGGTGATCCCTCATATGCAGCGCCAGCACTGGGGAAGGATCATCACCATTACATCGATCACGACCAAGCAGCCGGTCACGGATCTCGTGCTCTCGAACGCGGTGCGCACGGCGGTGGTCGGTCTGGTCAAGAGCCTGGCGAACGAATTCGGGAAAGACGGAATCCTGGTCAACAACGTTGGCCCCGGATTCACGGCCACGGATCGTCTGAAGGAACTGGCCAAAGCGCGCTCCGCGAGCTCCGGCAAGGCGGAGCAAGAGTTCCTGGATGCGTGGGCGGCAGATGCTCCGCTAAAGCGCCTGGGCGATCCGAAAGAGTTTGCCGACACGGTGGTCTGGCTGGCGTCAGAACGAGCGTCCTACGTGACGGGACAAACCGTCCTGGTGGACGGAGGAATGTACAAAGGGTTATAGCGATGAGCAGTGAGCAAGCGGCTCTGGCTCAGGGCTCGGGACTCAGGGCCCGCGACTAGAGGAGTTTCATGCGATCGATTTCTTCACGAATATCGGTGATGAGCGGCGAAGGCGCACTTTCGGTTTTCGCGCGTGCCAAGGAACTCGAAGCCCAGGGGCGCTCGATCATCCACCTCGAATTGGGCGAGCCGGATTTTCATCCGGGAGCTTCGGTCATTGAGTCTGCTCAGAAGGCGCTGGCTGCGGGCAAAGACCGGTATTGCGCGGTGAACGGGCTGCCCGCGTTGAAGCAGGAGATCGCCGCTTATCTGGATCGCACCCGCAATATCAAGGTGGCCGCCGAGAATGTGGTGGTCGCGCCCGGCTGCAAGCTCTCGCTTTTCCAATCTATGATGGCGCTGCTCGAACCGGGTGATGAAGTCCTGTATCCCGATCCCGGGTTTCCGGGATATGCGTCCATTTCGCTTGGGCTCGGAGCCGTGCCGGTTCCATTTACGTTGTCGGCACGCAACCAATTGCAACCTGATCTCGCGGAAGTCGCGGCGAAGATCACTCCGCGTACTCGCATGTTGCTGACGAACTCTCCGGGCAATCCCACCGGAACGGTCTACACCGACGCGGTGCAGCGCGGGCTTGCGGAGCTCGCCGTCAAGCATGACCTGTGGGTACTGTCGGACGAGATCTACGCCCGCATCATCTACGGCAACGAGTATCTTTCGATGTTGCGCTACCCCGGAATGGCCGAGCGCACGCTGATCATCGACGGATTCTCGAAGAGCTTTGCCATGACGGGATGGAGATTGGGTTACACGGTGGCTCCGCCGGAAGTAGTTCCGGCGTTGGGGATGATGGTCGTGAACACTTACACGTGCGTCGCAGAATTCACGCAGTACGCCGCCATCGAGGCCTTGCGCGATAGGGAGAACAACACGGTTCGGATGGTCGGCGAGTTTGCCCGCCGCCGGGACCAGTTTGCCCGCGACCTGAACCGGGTACCCGGCTTCCGCTGTGTGCCGCCAGATGGCGCATTTTATGCGTGGGTCGACATTACGGGGACAGGGATCAGCGCTGAAGAACTGTGCCGCATCCTGCTCGAAGATGCGGGGGTGGCTGCAATCCCAGGTGCAGCTTTTGGAGCAGCGGGGAAGGACTTCATCCGGTTCTCGTTTGCATCTTCGACGGCGACGTTGCAGGAAGCCGTCGAACGCATTCAAAAAGTGTCGAGCGCATGGCAGGGAACAGCGGTTGTTCGTTGAAGGTCGCGTCACGCGGCCAAAGGTAAGAGGGGGCATTCGATGAGCGTGCGAGGTTGTGTGTCTGTTCTGTGTCTTGTGTTGACATTGCCTGTTTTGGCGGTGGCCCAGGCGCGTCCCTTTCCCGGGCCGGATGTGCAGCAGATCTATCAACGTCTTCTGCCGCAAATCGAGAAGATTGCTGCATTCGATCACCACGCTCACCCGGGGTATGCGGATGATCCAGACGTTGACGCCATGGCCGCCCCTCCGAATGCTAGTGAGGCCCTGCGCACCCGCGATGATAATCCCGAACTGGCCGCGGCAGCCAAAGCGCTTTTTGGATATCCGTATAACGATCTCTCTCCCGAGCATGCCAAGTGGCTGCTGAACAAGAAGAATGAAGTCAAGAAGCAACTCACGGGCACAGCGTATTTCGATTCCATCCTCGACAAGATCAACATCGAGAGTTCGGTGGCGAATCGGGCGATGATGCCGGACTACCTCGATGCAAAGCGCTTCCCCTGGGTATTTTTCGCCGATGCTTTCATGTGGCCCTTCAATAATGAGCGCGAGACTGCGCGGAATCCCGACGAGGGCGTTTACATCCCGCTGCAGGAGAAGATGCTGCATGCAGCAGGAAAATGTCAGCAAGTTGCCGGCGAGCTTTGCCGATTATCTTAAGTTCATCAGCCAGACGCTCGAGGAGAACTCGAAGCGCGGCGGCATTGCGATGAAGTTCGAGGTCGCCTATTTCCGGCCCACGACCTTCAGCGATCCGACGCGAGCGCAGGCGGAAGATCTTTATGCGCGATACGTCACCGGCGGAATTCCCACGGAGAAGGAGTATCGAACCTTCCAGGATTTTATCTTCCGGTACCTGGTGCAGGAAGGCGGACGGCTGCATCTTCCGGTTCACATCCACACGGCAATTGGGATCGGAGATTACTTCAACCTCTCGTCAAGCAACATCATGAATCTGGAAAGCGTGCTGCGGGATCAGCGCTATGCTTCGACCACGTTCGTGATGATTCACGCG
>QHVR01000577.1 GCA_003223595.1 Acidobacteriota bacterium | reverse complement strand
GTTCGCGGCATCTGCAATTCCGTTGACGCTACTAGCAGTTTTTCTGGTTCTAGGCCTCAGTCAACCCGCCAATGCTCTACCCGCCTTCGCCCGTAAGTACGGGCTGCGCTGTTCCGCGTGTCATGAATCGTGGCCGATGCTCAACTACTTCGGTCAAAAGTTCAAAGACAACGGCTATCAGCTCATGAACGATCGTGATGCTCCGATTTGGCAGAATGCATCCTATTGGCCCATCACTTTGCGCATGACGCCATTTTGGAGCCGGGAAAGCACAAGCAAGGCGGCTGTGGATACGGCTCCGACAGGGGAGCAACGGATGACCACCACCGGATTCAATCTGAGTGGCCTCGACATTCTGACCGGCGGTACTCTGGAGAAGAACTTCTCTTTCCTGCTCGTTCCTTCTGCCGACGAGGAGGGGGCATTTCACTTCGAATCGGTGAACGTAAGATTCGACAACCTGTTCAAGAGCCCCTGGCTCAACGTTAAGGTCGGCAAGTTCGAGTTGGACAGCTTCATCTCAGAAAAGCGCACGTTGACCCTTTCCGAAAATGGTGGAGAATTCCAGTTGTTCCACTTTATCCCGGTGGGCGATGGCAACATTTTTGGTCAGGTGGGAGACAACCAAATCGGCGCCGAGTGGATGGGCCATTCCGGCAACGACCGGACTCGCTTATCGGCAGCGGTCTTTAGCTCAACCGACGGCAACGTGGACGTGCCCTACGGACAGAACTCGTACACGGGATTCTTTGCGGGAAGCCAGGCGTTCAGCACGGGCAAGCTGGGTGTGCAGCGAATCGGCGGATACGCAATGTACGGCGTCGCTCCTACCACGTACCTGACCAGCGGCGGCGTTCCTTTGCCTGGTTCAGGAATTGGCAACAAGAGCTTCAGTCGGGTCGGGTTCGAGGGATTGTTCTACCTTGGCCCACATCTCGACTTTCAGGTGTTCACGCAACATGGCGAAGACAGTGCCTGGTTCGGAGCTTGCTATGGCGAAATCATGGCGGGCACCTGCCCGGACACGAATAACAACACGACGGGAATCCTCCCGGCCGGAGCTCGCAATCCCACGTGGAATGGAGCGTTCGTCGAAACGCATTACGTCTACAGTCCTCAGCTTACGATTTTCCAGCGCTCAGAATGGGTTCGGATGTCACAGCAGGCATTTGCCACCAATCCATCCAATCTGGGTGATATCGACAATTACGTCGTGGGCTACCGGTATAACCCCTTCATGACGAGCCGCGCCGGGTTTGCTTTCCACAACGAGTATTCGTGGATTCGGCAACGCGGTACCTCGCCCGTGACCGGAACAGACTTGAGCAGCAACAGCCTGCTGCTCGGATTTGACTTCGACTTCTAAGAGGACGGCATGCGAATAACACTGCACAAATCCTTGCTTTGTATGGCAGCAGTTGTGATGGTGTTTCCACTGGCTTCGCTGGCGCAGCAAACCAAAGCTGACTTCGACGCTCGCATCGGGATGGAGAGCCACATCGCCAATGTGACCGGCCATGCAAAGAACGCTCAGTATGACTATCGCCGGTATTGCGTGGGCTGTCATGGTGACCGCGGGGATGGAATGGGGGAGAATTTTCCCTGGGTCGATCCGAAGCCACGCGATTTTCAGCTGGGCATTTTCAAGTGCCGCTCTACTCCGACGGGCACGTTGCCGACCGATCAGGATCTTTCGGACACGATCGGCCGGGGATTGGATCGCTCCAACATGCCGCCCTGGAATATTTTCACGGAGCAGCAAAAAGCCGACCTCGTGGCTTGGGTGAAGCACTTCTCGCCGCGTTTCGCGACTGAGAAGCCGGGAACGCCGATTCAGATTCCGTCCGAGCCTGAGGTGACCGCTGACCGCATTAAAGCGGGCCGCGAAGTTTTCTCGCGGGTGCAATGCTGGAAATGTCACGGGGTGACCGGCGAGGCCAATGGCCCCTCCGCGTCGACCCTTCAAGATGATCTTGGCCGGCCTATTGCCGCGTTCAACTTTACCGAAGGGTCGCGGCCGAAATGCGGTTCTTCGGACCAGGACCTCTATCGAATTTTCATGACAGGTTTGGACGGGACCCCGATGCCTTCGTTCGCCGACAATATCAAGCCGGATGAGGCCTGGGACTTGGTTTTCTATCTCCGCACACTTATGTCGGAGCCGAGCAAGGAGAAGGCGATCGCGAAGCAACTTGGCTTGAAGCCGGTTGACACGAACGCTCCTGCCCAGCCCTCCGGGCAACAATAACAATGGGTACTTTCAATCAATATGGTTCAAGGTTCTGAGGGAGAACTATGAAAAATTTGCAGAAGCTGGCAGCTGTTCTGATGGCAGTGATGGTAGTCCTGTGCGGCGCATTGCTCTTGACTCATGAGGTTAGCGCAGCAACTGAAGGCAAAATCAGCGGCACGGTGAAGTACGAGGGAACACCTCCGCACATGCGTGGGATTGATATGTCGAAAGATCCCTACTGCGCGAAGGCGAACGCGAGTACCTCGCCGCACATGGAAAACGTCGCCGTCGGTTCGGGCGGCGGTCTGGAGAACGTGGTTCTCTACATCTCCGAAGGCTTGAGCGGCCCGGCTTTAAGTCAGCCCGCTACTAACGTGCCGGTATTCGATCAGAAGAACTGCGAATACACGCCACACGTGCTGGCGATGGATGTAGGCCAGACCTTTAAGGTGACGACAAGCGATCAGACGGCGCACAACATCCACCCAAATCCGAATCCGATGACCGGGAACATTCCGTGGAACCAGTCGCAGCCTCCGGGCGCGCCTCCGGTCGAAAAGAGCTGGAAAGCGCCGGAGATGATCGAGGTGAAGTGCAACATCCATCCCTGGATGCATGGCTGGTTCGCAGTGGTGAAGGGGCCCTACGCAACGACGGATGCCAACGGCAATTACACGATCAGTAATGTGCCGCCGGGAAACTACACCGTGACCGCCTGGCAGGAAACCTTGGGAACACAAACTGCCAAGGTAACCGTTGCGGGCGGCGCGCCGGCAAAAGCCGACTTCACCTTCAAAGGGAAATGAAATTGTGACTCGTGAGCCGCCGTGTCCGGCGGCGGCTCGCAGAGGCACTCCCAGCCAGTAATAGAACCGTTCCAGGCGAGGGCAACATGGCGAAATTATTCGCGGTCACGATCTTTGTAATCGCAATTGTGTCGGCGATTCCCATTCTGCGGCACACCTGGTGGATGGCGGAGGACATTTCCACTCACGGCGCCCCCATTGACGAGCAGATGTCCGAAACCATGGCCGAAGCCGGGATCTCGTTTCTGGCATCGCAATTTATCCTCGGCTACTTCATCTGGAAGTTTTCCAATCCCAAGCCCGGGGACAAGATCAAAACTTTTCCTGGCGGAGCGAAGGCGATGGTCTGGGCCGCGTTCCTGCTGGTGGGAACCGAGGTCCTCGCACTCGGCGTATTTGGGGTCAAAGCCTGGGCAAATGTGTACTTCACGCCCCCAGCGGCGAATGCCGTCCCTGTCGAGGTGCAAGCAGGGCAGTTCGCGTTTTACTTCCGCTACCCGGGCCCAGATGGAAGCTTCGGTCCGATCCATCCCGACATGATCAGCGAAGCCAATCAGAACTTTTACGGCTTGGACACCGATCACGATGCCGACTCGAAAGATGATGTCGTCACCGCGGAGATGGCCGTTCCCGTGAATAGGGAAATTCATCTCATCATGCATTCGAAAGACGTGGGGCATTCGTTCTTTGTGCCCGAACTGCGGGTCCAGCAGGATTTCGTCCCCGGCATGGACCTATCTGTGCATTTCACCGCTACCAAGATTGGGCGCTACGAGATCGTGTGCACGCAACTCTGTGGTCTGGGGCACTACAACATGAAGGCGTACCTTTCGGTGCTGTCGCCGGAAGACTTTGATGCGTGGATGAAGAAGGAAAAGGCAATGCAGTGATGCAGGAGCGCCGCAATGCCTGCGGCGATGAGATCTTTGCTTTGAGGTGACCCAATGCACGATACAGCGCACGCTCACGCGGGACAGCATGCTGCGCCAACCAGCTTCATCCGCAAGCACGTCTTCAGCCTCGACCATAAAGTCATCGGCAAGCAATATTACGGGCTCGCCTTGGCGGCGGTGCTGATTGGGATGTTCCTCTCCTGGCTCATGCGCCTCCACCTGGGCTGGACGAATCTGGCTATCCCGGGATTGCACCTGCTGACCAAGAACGGCGCTCCCGGCGACGTGATGACCCCGGAGTTCTACCTGCAATTGATGACCATGCACGCCACCATCATGGTCTTCTTTGTGCTTACCACCGCTCCGTTCGCGGCCTTCGGCAACTACTTCCTGCCGATCCAGGTCGGTGCCGAGGACATGCCCTTCCCCCATTTCAACATGATGTCGTTCTGGGTGACTTTCGTCGCCTTTCTAGTGCTGATGTCGTCCTTCTTCGTTTCTGATGGGCCCACGCTCGGAGGCTGGACTCAGTACGCTCCCTTGAGTGCGGTGGGTCAAGTTGGCGGACCGGGAGAGGGAGCCGGGGTTGTACTGTGGGCCCTGTCGATCGCTATTTTCTGCGTTGGGCAATTGCTGGGATCGCTCAATTTCATCACCACCACGCTCGACATGCGCACGCGCGGCATGAGTCTGTGGCGCCTGCCTCTCAGCGCCTGGGGATGGTTTATCACATCGGTCATGGGTCTGACCGCATTCGCGGTGCTGATGCCAGCCTGCATTCTCTTGATTCTGGATCACGTCGCGGGAACCAGCTTCTTTGTCCCGGCGAATACTGTCATGAATGACCAGATGCAGCCCCACTCCGGAGGCTCAACCCTGCTTTGGCAGCATCTATTCTGGTTCTTCGGACACCCCGAGGTGTACATCGCGATTGTGCCTGGGATGGGCATCGTTTCCCACGTACTCGTTACCAACATGCGGAAGCCCATGCTGAGCCATCGTGTACTGGTCTATGCCATGGGTGCGCTCGCCGTCCTCAGCTACATGGTGTACGGGCACCACATGTTTGTCAGCGGCATGAATCCTGTTTCGTCGCTGGTGTTCTCGTTTCCCACCCTGGTCATCACGATTCCTTCGACCATCGTAGTGCTCATCTGGATGGGGAGCCTGTACGGCGCCAAACTGCGAATCAATTCGGCGTCGCTGTTTGCGCTCGGGTTCATCTCGATGTTCATCGCCGGAGGCGTCAGCGGCTTCTTTCTGGCGCAACCCTCGATTGACATCATGCTGCACGCGACCTACTTCGTGGTCGGCCACTTCCACCTGGTGATGGGTGTGGCGGCGATGTTCGGCATCTTTGCGGGAACGTATTTCTGGTTCCCCAAAATGTACGGCCGCATGATGAATGAAACGTTGGGCAAGATTCACTTCTGGTGCAGCTTCGTCGGCGCTTACGCCATCTTCATGCCCTTCCACTACCTTGGACTCGCCGGCAATGTCCGCCGCTACCAGGCGTTTGCACCCGAGTATATGCAGCCTCTGATTCCGCTCCACAAATTCATTACTATTGCCGCTTTATTCACCGGCGCGGCGCAACTGGTGTTTGTCTACAACCTGTTCGTCAGCCGCTACAAGGGCGAACCCGCATCGGATAACCCGTGGCAGGCAACGTCACTGGAGTGGAGTACGCCCACGACTCCGCCGCCGCACAATAACTTTGGGGACACGCTGCCGGTGGTCTACCACGATCCATTCCAGTACGGCGTGGAGAGCTCAACCGGAGATTACGTAATGCAAACCTCGCCGGAAAAAGCCAGCGCGCATGACGAGTCATAAACCAGTTTTGGGGAAATGGGGTCTGTAGTCTATGGCAACGACAGTACACGAACCGCCGAAGATCGAAGGGCAGCGAGATCCCTCGCAGTCTCACGGAGGGTTTAACAGCGGAGGACAGGATCTTGTTCCCGGCAACTTGCCGGCGGTGAAGCGTTACTCTCCGCCTCCGGCTTCTACCGGGATTTGGGTGGTGCTCGCGTCCATTACGATGACGTTCGCCGCCTTCACCAGCGCCCTGATTGTGCGACAGGGTTCGGCGCTGGACTGGCGGCATCTGACCCTGCCCAACATTCTTTACGTCAACACACTGGTTTTGTTCGCCAGTAGTTTTGCGCTGGAGATGACCCGCCGCAGGATTCGCGTGGTCGCCGGTGGTCTAAAAGCGGACTCCGTTGATGCATCTCGTTGGTTGTATGCTGCGCTTACCCTGGGTCTCTTGTTTGTTGTAGGCCAGTACATAGCGTGGGCGCAGTTGCGAGCTCAAGGTCTCTACCTCGCGACCAATCCGAACAGTTCGTTTTTCTATGTGCTGACGGCCGTGCATGCTCTCCACGTGCTGGGCGGGCTTGGCGGCTTGCTGCGAGTAATCAGAAAAATGGGCAACTCCACGCTGCGAAAGAGCACTCTGGACGCGACCGCCTACTATTGGCACTTCATGGATGGATTGTGGGTTTACCTGCTGGTTCTGCTGTGGATGAAGCTTTAGCAAGCGTGATCGAGGAAAAACTTATGAGCACGACGACGCGCGGGGAGATAACAATGCCAACGCCAACGCCTGCCCCGTCCAGTTTGATGGAGAAGCCGGCCTTTTCGGTTCCCGCCAAGAAGATGGCGATGTGGCTGTTCATCATTGCCGACACGGCGACGTTTGCCGGGTGTCTCGTGGCCTATGGATTTCTGCGTAACGCCACCCCCAATTGGCCGAGACCATTTCACAGCATCACGAACTTGGCGGTTATGACCTTCATTCTGCTGACCAGCAGTTTGACGATGCTGAACGGAGTGAAGGCCGCCAGGGCGGGCAATAAGGCGGGTGCTCTGCGCTGGACCCTGATCACCGCCGCTTTGGGTATCGCATTCGCCCTTCTGCACATCCGTGAGTGGATGGCCCTGATTGATGAAGGCATGACACTGCTGAAGAATCCTTGGGGCACGGGTTTATTTGGCGCCAGTTTCTACAGCATCACCGGCCTGCACCTCACGCACGTGACGGGCGGAGTCATTGCGCTCATCGTCGTCGGCCTGCGCTACAAAGGCGGGCGGTATAACGCCGACGATTTGGAGGTCTTGGGCCTCTACTGGCATTTCGTGGACCTGGTCTGGATGTTCGTAGTGCCCTTCGTATATCTGTTGAACTTGGCTCACTAACACTTAAGGCGTGGAGAAAGCGGAGCAATGAGCAAAGATCTGATCGTCTACGTCTGCCTGCTGGTTTTGGCAGCCATCCAGTTTCTGATTGCTTATCAGAGCATCACGCCCACCCAGATGTTCACCCGCATGATCGTCGTAGCGGTCATCGAAGCCAGTCTGGCGTTACTGTTCTTCATGCATCTGGCGGATAATCGCGGCTTGCTCTGGTTCGTGGTGATCTTCAATGGATTCGTGCTTTTTGCAATGCAATACAGCTGGACCGACAGCTTCCGTATTTCAAACGGAGTACCCTGGGCAAAATAGGGTAGAATCCACGCTCGTGTTGGAATTGAGAAAATCATGCGTTCCCTGCTAAGGTCGATTGTTCTGCCGGGCGCCGCGCTCATTCTGGTGCTCAGCGCGGTTCCTGCGTTTTCGCAAGGCTGCGCGTTGTGCTACACGCAGGCGGCATCCTCTGGAGCCCGCATGATCCAGGCGTTGAAAAGCGGTATTCTAATATTGATCGTTCCTCCGACGCTGGGGTCCGTGGGCATGATTTTCGTCATGTATAAGAAGCGTGATCAGGTTCGCCATTCCGATGAGGATGGCGACACATTTCGAGACTAATTATGGCGACCACTGTGGGGATGCCGGAGATGGCGCGCGAGACTTGGGCCTCGAAGCTGCGCTGTTATTACACGCTCAGCAAGCCGGAAGTAAACCTGCTGATCCTGATGACCACGTCCGCAGGCTATTACCTCTCATCCCGCGGACCAGTCCGCATTTTGGGACTGATTAACACCCTCATTGGCACGCTCCTGGTCGCGAGCGGAACCGCGACCCTCAATCAGTGGATGGAACGTGTGTGGGACGGGCAAATGCGCCGCACGGCGTCGCGCCCGCTACCATCCGGGCGACTCAGTGCAATAGAAGCGCTGGTCTTCGGAGTCATGCTCAGTATCACCGGCGGAGTTTATCTATTCTTTACCGTGAATGCCCTGTCGGCGGCACTCGCAGTCTCCACGCTGCTCTCCTATCTGCTCATCTACACGCCGCTAAAGCGCGTGACGCCACTTTGCACCGCACTGGGTGCCTTCCCGGGTGCGATGCCCACACTGATCGGCTGGGCAGGCGCCTCAGCCACAATCGACCGGAACGCCTGGCTGCTCTTTGCCATCCTCTTTCTCTGGCAGTTCCCCCACTTCCTCGCGATTGCGCTGATGTATCGCGAAGACTATTCGCGTGCCGGGTACCATATGCTGCCCGCCTTCGATGAAGACTCGCGCTTCACCCGCGTGGAGATTTTGAGCTTCGCCATCGTGCTGGTGATCGTCACTATGCTGCCGGTTGGAGAGCACGTGAGTTCGCTGTACTTGGCCGGCATGGGCGCTGCGGGGGCATTCCTCCTCTATTATGTGGGGAAGCTCTTCCGATCAAATTCACCCCGAATGGCAAGCCGCTTACTGCATGCATCGGTGCTCTACCTGCCCGTCGTTTTAGGGATCATGGTCGCAGGAAAGCGGTAGGCTTCCCGGCTGTGGGGCCCTTTCCAGTGCATCCTCACCACGGATCGCCGTTCACCGGAACTCGCGGGCAGCGAACTATTCGCCTGTTGATCCTGCTTTCGCTGACGCTGCTAGTCGGGTCATCAGCCATCGGCCAGGCGCAACCGTCAAGGAAATCACAGGTGCGCACATTGAGCATGACTGGCTTCTACGATGCTCCTCAGCCGCTGCCAGCGGGAAAGCCGGGAGACTTGATCCGCTCGGAATCCTTCGACGACTACGATCTACCGCTCTCGGTGAACGTGGTTCGCATTTTGTATCACTCGCGTTCCGCAAGCGGACAAGACGTAGCGACTTCTGGAGTGGTGCTATTGCCCGCTGAGAAGAAAGCGCCGAGTGGCGGCTGGCCCGTAATCGCATGGGCTCATGGCATCACCGGAGTGGCCCGCTCTTGCGCTCCGTCGCTGCGCCGCAATCTGGGCCATGGCCCTTTTCTCTCCATGTACGTGAACCTCGGCTATGCCGTGGTGGCCACGGATTACACCGGCCTGGGGACAAATTTTCGAAACGCATTTCTTGATGCGCCCTCGAATGCGACGGATGTGATCGCCTCGATTCCGGCTGCGCGCCAGGCGGTTCCGCAGATCGGCTCGCGCTGGATCGTCATGGGAGCCGCGGAAGGAGGACTGGCGGCCATTGCCGTAGCCCAGAAGGAGAACGAAATTCGCGATCCTGGATATCTCGGAGCAATCGTCATCTCCGATATTGCCAGTGCAAAAGGCATGCTTGCGCCGCCTTCTTCGAGTATCAAGCTCACATCCCTCGCATATGCGACGAAGACGGTGTACCCGGATTTCCAGCCCTCGGACGTACTGACGGAAAAAGGCATGACGCTCTACCATGCGATTGAGCAAACCTGCTCGGATCTGGGCTCGATTTCCGAGCCATCGGTGACGGAATCGGTCAAGTCCTCATGGCATGAAAACAAATTGTTGCTGCAATATCTGGATCGCAGTACGCCGGCGGTGAGTCTAACTTACGGGCCGGTTCTGATGATCAGCAGCGATTATGCGCCGTCAACCGCAGAGGCTATATCGAATATGTGCAGGCTTGGCGATCAGGTGCAATGGCTTCACTACCCCGACGTCGATCCGGGACGAGTCATCGGAGACTCGGTCCGGGACCAGATCGCCTGGATCGAAGCCCGATTTGCAGGCCGCAAGGCCGCTCGCACCTGCGCCGGAACGCCGTGAAGCCCTCTCCCTGCGAAATCCATTACTGAATAATTCTCTTCCTCGAGCACGGATCGCATCCAAGAGGAACACATGAGTGCAAACCAAATATCAGCCAGTCAGGCGGGCCAGGTTTCGCTTGGCCCGGAACTCACGGTCAATCGGCTCGGCTTCGGCGCCATGCGGCTCACGGGGGAAGGCATTTGGGGCCCGCCCAAAGATCGCAGCCGCGCGTTAGCTGTTCTGCGCCGCGCTATCGACTTAGGGGTCAACTTCATCGATACGGCCGACTCGTATGGACCTTACGTGAATGAAGAATTGATTGCAGAGGCTCTATACCCGTACCCTGCCGGGCTCGTCGTTGCGACAAAGGGCGGATGGAACCGCCCAGGGCCGAATCAATGGACCCACAACGCCACTCCGCCGCACCTCCGCAGCGCCGTCGAAGGCAGCCTCAAGCGACTGCGTCTGGACCGTATCGATATTTACCAGTTGCACGTTCCTGACCCGGTGGTCTCCTTCAATGCCTCGGTCGAGACCCTGGCTGAATTAAGGGCGGAAGGAAAAATTCGCTGCGTCGCCTTGTCGAATGTGACACAGGAACACATCGAACGCGCCCGTAAGATCGTGCCCATTGTTTCGGTGCAGAACCGCTACAGTTTTGCGGATCGTGAATGGGATTACGTAGTGGACTACTGCGAGCGAAACGGAATCGCATTCATTCCTTGGGCTCCGCTAGGATCGGGCAGGGTCGCAGGAGATGTCCTGCGGGAAGTGGCGGACGCGCACCAAGTCCAACCCATGCAAGTTGCGCTCGCGTGGCTGCTGTGGCGCTCACCCATCGCGCTTCCCATACCCGGTACTTCCTCAGTGCAGCATCTCGAACAGAATGTTGCAGCAGCGGCGCTCAAGCTCAGCGATGAGGAATGCGAGCGCCTGTACGGTGTCCCCGAACTGATTGGAGCACGTTAACAGTTCCGGAATCTGATCTTGGCCTTGCTGCCGCCAGTTCAGTTGCGAGCGTCAGTTGACACGGCCCCTCGCCAAGTGAAAACATCCCCGCGCATTCATTCTGCCCGCGATTATGCGGTCAATTTCCCGCTCGTGGTAGAGACGTTGCTCGCAATGTCTCTACGCGAATGGGATCTTCGGAGGCAATTAGGTGCGACCTCGGAGACTTCTCGGTGTGCTCATGTTCCTGGCAGGCATATCCGTAACCGCTTCGGCAACTCCCGTTCACTTGCGCTGCGAATACCGGCAGAACCCGTTGGGCATCGACGCCGCCGAGCCGCACCTCTCGTGGCAGAGCGACAGCAGTGAGCGCAACTGGAAACAGGCGGCATACCAGATTCTGGTGGCCAGCAGCGTCGATTTGTTGCGTGCAGGACACCCGGATCTCTGGGACAGCGGAAAATCGGAGTCCGACGAGTCCGTCGGAATTGCTTACAAAGGACCGTCGCTGGAGTCTCGGAAACGATATTACTGGGCCGTCCGCGTCTGGGATGCGGCCGGCCAGATGTCTGAATCGACAGAGGAGGCCTGGTGGGAAACGGGCCTGCTGCATCCGTCCGACTGGAAGGCTAGCTGGATCTATTGGAAGAATCCCGAGGACGAAGTGGATCGGGCAGGCATTCGCTGGATCTGGCTTGCCGGGGAAGATGCGTTTGCTGCGGAGCCGAAAAAGCTTGCGAGTTTTCGCATTTCGTTCAAGCTGTCGGAAAAGCCGAGAACGGCCGATTTGAGCCTCGCTGTTCGAGGGGATTTCATCGCCAAAGTGAATGGTCATCCAATCGACAACAAGCATGGGTGGGGCAGCTTCGATTGGCGCGATATTTCCGACGAACTGGTGGTAGGGAATAACTCCGTCGAGGTTACGGTTACAGCTCCCCAAGCTCCCGAGCGCGCCGCTGGGACAGGAGTGAACACGGTGCAAGCTGGACTGGCGGCGCTTGTAAAGGTCACTTCTAGGACAGGCACCATCTTGCGCTTTCCTACCGATCAGCACTGGATGGCCGCACCCGAAGGAAACTCCAACTGGCAGCAGGCCAAAGTTGTTGCGGACCTGCAAGACAAGCGACTAGGCGATCCCGGACCATTGCCGGAGCCGGCGGCCTATCTCAGACGTGTGTTCCCGGTCGCAAAAAGCGTCCGCCGTGCCCGGCTCTATGTGACCGCTCTCGGCAGCTATCGCGTCTTCCTCAACGGCCAGCGCGTCGGCGCCGATGTCATGACGCCAGACTTCACCGACTATCGCAAGCGCGTGCTCTACCAGGTCTACGACGTGAGCAGCCTGTTACGGAACGGCGGCAACGTGGTTGCTGCGCTGCTCGGAGACGGCTGGTATGGCAGCGGCCTCACTTGGGTGGGGATGCATTTTTTCCCTCCTCCGGATCGATTCCTGGGGCAGCTGGAAGTCGATTACTCCGATGGCAGTCATGATTCCGTTCTCAGCGACAGTTCCTGGAAATCTTCCCCGTCGGCGATTCGCAGATCAGATCTCTACGGCGGAGAAGTCTACGATGCGCGGCTGGAGCAACCCGGCTGGCAGCAAGCGGACTTCAACGATTCCACGTGGAAACCAGCGACGCTAGCGGACGCACCTGAAATCGCCGTGTCCAGTCAGATCACCGATCCCGCCCGGGCGGTCTCGACTCTCCGGCCCAAGCAAATCACGCACCTGCCAAACGGAACCTATGTCTTTGATATGGGGCAGAACATGGTGGGTTGGGCAACTCTGAAGGTGAAAGGAGCCGCGGGCAGCAGAGTTCGCTTGCGTTTCGCTGAAATCCTCAATCCCGACGGCACGATTTATACGGCCAATCTGCGCAATGCCGATGCCACAGACGAATACGTTCTTCGCGGCAAAGGCGACGAGACTTTCACTCCGCACTTTACGTTTCACGGCTTTCGCTACGTCGAGGTCACGGGATATCCGGGTGCGCCCTCGCTCGACTCCCTTGAAGGAGAAGTCGTCAGCAGCGTCAGCGGCGACCCGAGCGGGACGCTCACTACCGCCAGCGATCTTGTGAACCGCATGTGGACCATTGGGATCTGGGGCCAGCGCGGAAATTTCCTGAGCATTCCGACCGACTGTCCTCAGCGTGACGAGCGTTTGGGATGGATGGGCGATGCCGGAGTCTTCTGGCGGACTGGGGCCTACAACTTTGATACCGCTGGGTTCTCGCAAAAGTTCATGCAGGACATTGTTGACGCGCAAACCCGGCAAGGCGCCTTCACCAACGTCTCTCCTAACACGCTTCCTTCGGCAGGAGAAGCAACCGAAGGAAGTACAGCTTGGGAGGAAGGCATGACCGGTGCTCCCGGCTGGGGCGATGCCGGAATCATCGTGCCGTGGACGACATGGCTGCAGTACGGAGACAAATCGATCATCGAAAAAAACTGGGACGCAATGCAGCGCTGGATGGATTTCATCCAAACGCGCAACCCGGACTTCATTCGCAAGAACGGCGTGGGCCCTAACTTCGCGGACTGGCTTGCGCCCGATGAAAATACGAACAAGGACTTGCTGGCGACCGCCTATTGGGCCTTAACCGCGCGAATGATGTCGCAGATGGCACATGTCATCGGCAAAGAGTCGGATGCGCAGCGCTACGGCGAGTTGTTGAACAACATTCGCTCTGCATTCCAAAAGTCTTACATCACCGAAGACGGGCAGGTGGGGACGGGAACGCAGACCTCGTATGTGGTGGCCCTCTACACCAAAATGGCGCCGGAAGCTCTGGAGCCGCGGCTGGTTGACAAGCTGGTAAAAGATATCGAACAGCGGCGTGGGCACCTCTCGACAGGATTCTTGGGCACACCTTTTCTGCTCTTCACACTCGCGGATCACGGCCGCTCGGACGTAGCTTATCGCCTGTTGCTCAATGAGACCTATCCATCCTGGGGATACATGCTCTCGAAAGGCGCAACTACATGGTGGGAGCGCTGGAATGGCGATACCGGCGACCCCGCGATGAATTCCTACAACCATTATGCGTTCGGCTCCGTGATGGCGTGGGTTTATCGCTATGTTGCCGGAATTGATACCACTCCCGAAGGCCCCGGTTTCAAAGAGATTGTTGTCGATCCGCATCTGGATCCGCGAATGCCGTCGGCTAGGGCGGAATACGACTCGGTGTATGGAAAGATCGTTAGCGATTGGAGTGGTATTGCGGACGGACCCTTCACGTTAAAACTGAGGATTCCACCCAACACCAATGCCACCGTCTTCTTGCCTCTCGTTACAGGGAAGCATGTTACCGAGAGTGGCAACTCCGTCGAAGGACGGGCGGAAGAGGGCTCCTTTGTAGTCCGCGTGGGTTCGGGCAGCTATAACTTTGAATTGAAATGAAGCATCGCGGAAGGGCGATGTCATATGGCTTTGGGCGACAAAGCCGCTGAAAAGGGCTTCCAGAGATCTGGCGGAGAGGGAGGGATTCGAACCCTCGGTACAGGTGTTAGCCCGTACAACGGTTTAGCAAACCGCCGCATTCGGCCACTCTGCCACCTCTCCGCGACGATTTCCGACAGTTTACCACGTTGCTGACGGCTTCAGGCTGAACCCTTCAACGCAGTTGGCGCTCTGTGGCTCAGCCTGTAAGCGAACACGGCTATATGAAGCGCAGAATGCTCGAAGTGGCGCTGGTTTCGCTTACGACCTTCATTCTTTCGTCTTCAAGAGTGTTATCACTCCAAAGCGCTCCGGCACGGCGAAAACTGTTGCTCACGGGCGCTTGCCACGCGATCTGATGGCGGGCCGATGCCGGACCTTGGCTACGAAAGAAGTTGATGCGCAGAGAGTTGCCGGCCGCGGCGGGGTGGTTATCCACCGCGGCATAAGGAACCTTCATTGCACCGTACCAGAGGTGAGGCGTGGGTCGATCCGAGCGGAGACCTCAAATCCTGAGTTCCACTTCCAGCCATCCTCATGATGTGGTTTATCCAGATCGATATCGAGATCAATCCACTCGCCGCGAGGAGACATTTCAAATTCCTTGTAGCGCCGGATGTGCTGGAAGTCGGAGCCTATAAAAACTTCGGCAACGTCCCAGTTTCAAAGGTCATTGGTTTCTTCCGACGTATTTGGATTGGGCTTCAGATAAAGATCTTCGTAAGGGGCAGACGAACAGGAAATACAGTTCTGTTGCGTCGAGCGGGTGCGAATCTCGGTGCGGTACTTGGGATCGGGCTTGCCGTATGGATTCGAATCCATATAGGTCGCCACAGCGCCGCGCCAGAACGACGAGGTCACGTCAGTGTTGAGAGGCTGGTCGGAAGCAGTCCAGATGCCGCGAGCGGTTTCGTCTGCAGCGAACGCTACGGAGCACGTCAGAACGAGCAGCAGCAAGGGCACAAATCTAGTCATAGTGCATCCGGGTCGACCCGATCACGGCTGGTTCTCGCTCATCGCAAGGCGGGTGAGGTGATACGTCATCATCTGGTCGGGCTGCAAGAGAGCATCGCGGAATTCCTTGTTTGCTTGCTGCGTATTGCCCAGTTCGCGATCCAGCATGCCAGCTTGGTAGAGCCACCGTCCAGTCGCCGAATCGCTTGCGGGGTCGTTGCGCACGCGATTTAGTGCCGCTTCCAGCTTCTGTCTAGCCACACTGCGGTCGGTATTGGGCAGCTCCTGCGATGCCTTCCAGGACCAGATCGCTTCATTCAGGTTCGAGCTCTGACCTGCCTCGGTGAAGTGACTCTGCGCCTTTTGCGAAAGATTGCACGCCTTATAGGTGCTTCCGAGCAGATAATTGAATCTCGCGGAGGCCAGGAAAGGCTGAAGGCCATCGTGAGTAAATGGCAAATCCCGCACCGGCTGCGCTATGTGGTCAGCGATGTTCACAGCCTCTGGGCAATGTGCGTGCCGCGCCAGCGATAGAGCCTTTTGCAAATCCACTTCGAGCCAGACTTGCCGCACATTGGTGCCTCCCTCCTCGCGTTGAAAGAAGCGATTGTGAAACATGGCCTCAGCTTTGTCGAAGTCCCCCGCCTCCGCCAGATTCAGAATCAGTTCGTAGGTCAGAGGAGTGGGCATATGGTCGAGATCCGGATAGCGTTGCAGTGCAGCCACCCGTTCTTGCGCTGGCTTCTGCAGAATGCTCAGCGTCTGATCAATTCCGCGATAGAGTTCTAGATTGCGCCCGTCGGTGCGCAGGCCCTCCTGGAAGACATCCAATGCTTCTGCCGGTTTCTC
>QHVR01000603.1 GCA_003223595.1 Acidobacteriota bacterium | reverse complement strand
CGTGATCGGCGGTTTTGTAGAACTCATCGTAGAGAGGCATGGGAGGAATAACCCAGGTCAGGAATTGGGCAACGAGCATCCCGAGCAGGCCACCGACGAAGGTCAGAACCAGCGCTTCCAGCAGAAACTGAATGAGGATATGCCGGGGTCGGGCACCGATGGCTTTGCGCAAGCCGATTTCGCGCGTGCGCTCCGTGACCGATACCAGCATGATGTTCATGACGCCGATTCCGCCGACAGCCAGCGTGCAAACTCCGATCAGCCCTAAAACCGCCTGCAGCCCGTAGGAGAATGCATTGATCATGGAACGGTCTTCAATGGTGTCCCATTCGGGCGTAGCTTTCTCGTCCTTGGGATCGAAGTGATGGCGCCGCGCGATCACCTCGCGCACAGCCGCAAGCGCCTTCTTATTCAATTCCGGTGCAGTGGGCTGAATGATGATTTCATCGGGATCGCGAATGTTCTTCAAATCCCGCATCAGGCCGAACGGGATGAACGCGTTCTCGTTGTCAGGGCCCTGATACATCGAGTCCTGAATCTTGTTGCGCATGGTGCCGATGACTTCAAAATCCAGGCCGCCGATCTGTACGCGCTGTCCTGCGCCCGGAGCGCCCTGAAAAACTTTCTTGGCAGCGTTGTAGCCCAGGATCACAACCCGGCGGTGGTCGAGGAAATCAGATTCCTCAAAGTAGCGGCCGTCCGCGATATCGAGCTTGCGCATCTGGCCATAGGGCAGATCCACGCCGCGGGTCATGATCGAAACCACGCGGGTGCCGATTTTGAATCCGAAGTCGCGATCGATCTCGCCGCTGACTGCCCGGACTAGTGGTACTTCATCGCGAATGGCTTCGACATCCTCGAGTTCGTAGGTGACCTTTTTCCCTGCGCGCTGGCCGCCCGCCTGCAAGCTGGTTTGCCCCGGCCACAGGACGATGACGTTGTTTCCCATGTTCAAGAAGGCATGTAGCACGCAGCCGCCCAGGCCCTGGCCATAGGCGAGCAGCAGCACGACTGACACCAGGCCCCAACCGATGCCCAGCATGGTCAGCGCAGAGCGCGTGCGATCGCGCATGAGCGCCTGCCAGCCTTGGGAGATGAGTTCTTTTAGGAACATGTGAAACTTCTCTGCCGCGGATTACGCGGATTTGCACGGATCAAATCGAGAAGCATTCTCAAAGAGATCTGTCCGTGTTCATCCGCGCCAATCGGTGGCCAACCGAACTCACTGAATCTGAATATCGCCCGACCCGGTGTGCACGGAGCGCGTGCGATCGCGCATGAGCGCCTGCCAGCCTTGCGATATGAGTTCTTTTAGGAACATGTCAAACTTCTCTGCCGCGGATTTACGCGGATTTGCACGGATCAAATGGAGAAGCATTCTCAAAGAGATCTATCCGTGTTCATCCGCGCCAATCCGTGGCCAACCGAACTCACTGAATCTGAATATCGCCCGACCCGGTGTGCACCCGCAGTGTTGGTCCGCCGCCGTGCACTTTGCCGTGGATGGATTTGTGCGAATCTCCGACTCTCCCCTGCACTGTCATTTCGATTGGCTGCCCTACATCTACCGAGCCCGAACTGGTCGAGATATCGGCGTCAAAGGCGGCATTCTGCGGCAGCCGAACGTGCACATTTCCAGATCCGGTGCGCATATCCCAGGTGCCGGTCTGCGTGCCCTCGGCTGTGATATCTCCGCTGCCGGTCTCGCCATGGAAGCCACCCTGGACGCCGCGTGCGCTGAGATTCCCCGAGCCGGTATGCAAATCCACATCTCCCGATCCGGACTCTTCAATCTCCACATCGCCGCTGCCGGTTCCGCCTTTCACCGAGCCAGAGACGTCGTGCGCCCGAATGTTGCCGGAGCCAGTCTGCAGGCGGATCTCGCCATTCAACCGGCTTAGCTTCACATCGCCCGATCCAGTCTGGACGTCCACGTTGCCATGTGTGCCCTCGATAATCTGGTCACCCGAGCCGCTGCGCGAGCGAATGGTGGTATCGGCGGGAACCGTGATCTCGTAATCGACGGAAATGTTGCGGTAATTCACATAATCGATGTGGATGCTGTTGCCGCTCTGGCGAAGTGGCGGGTTCTGTTCAATGGCATGCACGTCCTCTTCGCGACGTCCGCCGAACCAGCGATCGCCCACAAAGATCTTGCCGCGAATGAATACCGATCCGGAGGATCCCGCGCGCACCGTGACGTCGCCGGAATGCGTGAGCACTTCCAGGTCGACGGGACCGTTGACCTGCAGAGTCTTTTCAAAAGTGCCCTGCGGGTTCGAGGCAAAAAGCGTTGTGGATGCGAACAGCACGACTAGGGCGGCCGTCAACCAGGCCAGCCGCCCGGATACAAAAAGCAAAGAGACGGAATGATTTGTCTTATTCATAGCGCAGC
>QHVR01000576.1 GCA_003223595.1 Acidobacteriota bacterium | reverse complement strand
GGGCACGCTCAATCACGAATGCATCGCAGGGATCACGGCATGCGTTGAATACATCGCCTCGTTAGGCGGCAGTATGCCCCAGCATTCGGGCGCCGCGAAAACCGGGAATTCCGGACGCCGCGCCGCGATCGAGTCCGCCTACACCGTCATCCACCAGCACGAGCGCGCCCTGCTGGAACGAATGGCGACCGGCCTCAAGCAAATCCCGGGCCTGAAAATCTACGGCATCACAGATCCGGCCTTCTTCGACCAGCGCTGCGCCACCTTTGCCGTCCGCATCGACGGATTCACCCCGCTGGAACTCGCCACCCAACTGGGCGAGCGCGGCTTCTTCACCTGGGACGGCAACTACTACGCCATCAGCGTCACCGAGCACTTCGACGTGGAAAAATCCGGAGGCTTCCTGCGCATCGGCCTCGTGCACTACAACACAGTCAACGAAGTCGATTCGTTCCTTTCAACCTTGCGCGAAATAGCAAGACGATAGACTCCCCGCCAGAAAACACGACAGCCCGGGATGCGATCCCGGGCTGCAATAATTTCAACGCGTCGCGCCAGCGTCCATCAACCTAATATCTGGCGAATGAGATCTACGGCCAGCGCTTCGCCGTGTCGTCCCAACCGGCTGCGCGCACCGGCTGCGGTGCCGGCATCGACGGAGACGCCGGGACAGAAATTCGGGGCGCCTGCGGTCCATTCACGGCCGTGGGTAGAACGCTCTTGGCCGCTTCCGCAGCATTCTCTTTTTCTTCCGACAGCAGTGGAGCCACCAGCCGCAGGGCCTCCACTTCTTTCTCCAGACGGGTCAACTCCATCTCTTTCTGCCGCAAAACTTCGTAAACGTTTTTCATATCCTGGGCACCTGCGAAGCGGGATCAAAAGCTCTTTGGCACTTTAGCAGAGTTGCCCTTATTGTCAAGGCTTTCCGAGGGTTCCCCTGTATTGACACATCAAGTTTGCGGTTCCCGAACCCAAGGATATTGCGGACGGAAGAGTTCTACCGGAATAGAAAGAATGCCGCGATCACCGCGGCCACTAGGACGAGCGCCCCAATGACGTACTTGTTGGCCGAAATCCACGACGGCGAATCCACCAGCCCCCCGCTGAAAACGAAAGTAGGAGCGGCATTCTGTACCAAGCTGGACGCCGCAGCCTCGGGCACGGCTGGCTGCTTTTGGGGAGCGGTAATGTTCGGACTCGATTGCGTCGGGTGCCCCACTTCTCGTCGATTTTGCGAGAAGTGAGATTCGGGCATAGCAGGAGACGAGACCCGCTGAGCAGCCGGAATCTCCGCTGTTGCCGAAACTACGGTTGAAGTTACCTGCGCCCGAGCTGCGGCGGCTTTCTCCGGCGCTCTCTGGGCTGGCGAACTCCCCGCAATGGCCCCAGTCGGCATGGGTTGCGGACGCCTCAACTGTCCGCGCCACTTCTTTTCCTCGCATTCCACGCACAGCACCCGCCCACCCGAAATCGGGAACCCGCAAGCCTCGCACTTCCGTAGCCCACGCAGCACCGGCGGAACATGACTCTGGTCGCTGTCCCCTGAATTCTCCGACGCACCGACGGTCTCGGCCGCCGACCAAAACAACGGCTTTGCAGCTTTAGCCGCATTGTCCTGCACCTGACCACCCGTAGAGACGTTGCTTGCAACGTCTCGGCTCGCAAGGTCTACGGTCGCAAGCGGCGCCGCCGCGTTGACGACAGATCCCTCGCTGGACCTCAGCGTGACGGGCTCCTGATTCCGCGATGCTTCGTCCTCACCCTTCTGCGTACTCGGCAGGACTGCGGTACTCAAACTCTGCTCGACTGCCTTGCCAGCTTCAGTTGGCGCCGCGCTTAGCTCAGCCGCCCCCTGCGGAACCTCCGACTTTCCGTCCCCTGCAGCGTCACTGGTCTCGAACTCCAGAATGTCATCATCCGGACTCTGTTCCCCGACCATCGAACTCTGCGAAAGATCGCCGGGACTGTCTTCGCCCCTCAACTTCTCCGGTAAGCTTTCCGTCACGTGCGCAAGCTGGACCGCAGTCTCAACCATGTGCCCCAGGCGCTGCACCGCTGACAGATCGCGCTCTCCAAAAGCGTTCGTCTTGCCTGAGAAAAGTTCGAATACTCCCAACACTTCGTCGTCGTGCACCATCGGCATGACCACGACCGAAGCGATCCCCAGCTGGCGGCAGACCTCGTGATTCACACGCGCGTCGCGCTCGGCATCGTCACAGCGCAGCAGTTGCTTTGTGCGCACGCTCTCGCCCGACAGCCCAAACTCCGTAGACAGCAGCGCGCCCAGTTCCGGAGCATTTGAGCCCGCGCTGGCGCGGCATAACATGTCCTTCATTCCCTGCCGCCGTAGCGCAATGGCCGCACCGCTCGCTCCAGTAATGAATTGTGCGCGATCGGCTAACAGTTGCAGCGCCGCATCCAGATCGCGTTGCGCCATTTCCGCCAGAGAACGTCCGACATCTTCTCCGCGAATACTAGGCCACGCCGGCACGGAAGCTCCCGTCCGCGCCAGCGACAACGCTGCAGAAATCGACTGCGGGTTCGGTGTTTGAGAATTCTGCTGCAATCTGTCGACTCCCGGCCCAAATTTTTACGACGCAAAATGTAAAGGAGTACGTGCTTGGAGTCTCGCCCCCGCCTGGCAACCTGTCAAGATTCCGGCAGCGCAAGAGGTCAACTCTTAAAGTGCAACCGCTCGCGCCACGACGCCGAGGCCTACACTCACCCGGTTCAGCTTAAAAAGTGAAAATGAAACTCACAACTTGAAACTTGAAACTCGAAACTTCCTACCCGTTCTTCCGTCTCTTCAGCGCCGACTGCGCCAACCGGTTCGCCTCCACGTTGAACTCACGCCGCACATGGGAAATGGAGAACTTCAACGAGCGCGCCAGCTTTCGACACGTCCAATGCAGGGAATACAGCCGCGGGCTGCGGCACTCGTATTCCCCAGTCATCTGCCGCACCATCACCTGGGAGTCGGAATACACGTGCAGTTTCCGCGCCTTGAGCGCGACCGCGTATTGCAGAGCTTCCATCAACGCGGCGTATTCGGCGACATTGTTGTCCT
>QHVR01000575.1 GCA_003223595.1 Acidobacteriota bacterium | reverse complement strand
TTGGCCCATTCAGGCCGACGGAACATCCTTTTATTACTCAGACTATTCGACGACCGGGAAAAAGGTTTGGTACAACAGCAAATGGCCCTGCTGTTCCGGAACGTTCCCGCAGCTTGCCGCCGATTATCACGTCAGCACTTATTTCCGCTCAGCAGACGGCGTGTATGTGAATCTATTCACGCCTTCCAGTCTGCAATGGAGCGACGGCAACGGAAAGTATGGCCTGAAGCAAGAGACGAAGTATCCCTTCGACAACAAGGTTCAGATAAAGGTCTCGGCTTCACAGCCCAAGGAATACACGCTGTATGTGCGTATTCCCGGCTGGGCGAAGCCGAACCCGGTGCTGATGGTGAATGGCAATCGCGTCTCGGCCCAGGTTGAGCCTGGAACCTTCGCCAGCATTCGCAGAACCTGGAAAGACGGCGACCGCGTGGAACTTGAGCTTCCCATGCCTCTGCGGTTGGAGGCTGTCGACGCGAATCGTCCCAACGACGTGGCGCTTATGGAAGGGCCCCTGGTATTGATGGCAGTCACTGAATCGCAGCCTACGTTCGAGCGGAGTGCGCTGCTGCAAGCCAAGCCGCTGAACAATGCAGGCGGAGACTGGGTGGCGAACGCAGCGGACGGGAGCAGCATCACGATGCGCCCATTTATGACAATCGACAAAGAGGGCTACAGCACTTACGTATTACTGAAATCGTGAGCGGTCCAAAATCATACGACCTGTCTCGGGACGCCAGTCACGGGTTCGAAATCTCCACGTTCACCTTTTGGATTCGGCGTCAGTTTCTACCAGTTTGTAGCGATACTGCTCGCGCTCTTCGTTGGTGGCTTGCTGCCGGAGGAGGGCAAGACGCTTCAGCAGTTCTGGTATGTCGGTCCTTTGGTCAGTCTTCCTCAATGCCTGGATCAGGTGATAGAGCGCCGTCTGATCCTTGGGATCAATCTCCAGCGCTTTGCGGCATTGGGCGGCAGCTTCGGAGTACTTACCAGCTTGCAGATAGAGTTTTCCCAGCACACTATGGGCCGGTTCCAGTGCGGGACGGAGAGTGACTGCCTTCTTGGCCGAACGGAGTGCGCTTTCAAACTCTGAACTTCCCGGTTCCACTCCTTGCTGGGCAAGGATGTCCGCTTGCAGATAAAGCAGGATCGGGTCGGCGGGTTTGCGCGTCAATTTTTCCTGAACGCCGGTTAGCGCCCGGCTAAGATCGTTCTGCTGCAAAGCCGCCAGTCCCTGCGCTGCAATACTTAATGATTGGCTGGGATCAAGGGCGTACGCTTTCTCAGCTGGACGTAGAGCACTCCACGCGCAAAATATAGCGGCGCTGCCTTGGGCTGCAGGTTAATTCCATCATTCACTACGTTGATTCCAACCTGGAATGACTGGTGCGTCGCCGAGATCGCGGCAAAATCCACGTAAAGCTGTACGTTCTGTGGATCGAGCAAAATAGCGCGTCGCAGTGCGTCAACGGCTTTCTCGGTATCGTGTCGTTCTTCATAGGCTGCGGACGCCAACTCCAAAATCTGGGCGTCCGGCCCTGCACTTAGCAATGGATCGAGGGTGGATATGGCCGCCTGCGCTTGGTGCGCAATCAGCTGGACTGACGATAAGACTTGCCGTTCGCGCGGGTCGTTGGGGTTCAGAACTAGGGCTTTTTGGAGCACATTGGCCGCTTCCTGGAAGCGCTTGAGCTTCACCAGGCATGTGGCATACGCATGCAGGGCAGGGAGCTGAGACTTAAACAGTGGCTCCGCCTTGTCGAAGTGGGGCACCGCCTTTGAGCATTGGCTCTGCTGAAATTCCAGAATCGCCAACATGCCATGGCTCGTGAGATCGTTGGGGCGCAAACGGAGGAGATGCTCAATTACCGAAATTCCTTCTGGATTGCCCGCGTCGTAATCGATCTGAGCGGTTCCTTGCAAAGCAGGAACATTGTCGGGAAATATCTTCAGCGCGCGGCGAAAAGAAGTAAGTGCCTCTTTCCTTTGCCCTTTACCGGCGTAGGCCACACCTTGCATGGTCCATAACTGGCCATTACTGGGAAATTTTTGGAGCGCTGCCTGAAGGAGGTCGAGTGCTCTATCAAACTGCTCGGCACGTAACGCGGAGGCTATCGACTCGGCCGAGTGTTCAGCTGTTTGCGCCAGCACGCTGGATAAAAACAGAACGGAACCTGCGAGCCAGATCAGTTTGAGTGCACGAAGCATTTGTCCCATGGCCGGGGATCGTTTAATTCAGGGAAGCGTCTCCGCTGAATATGGTAATCGAAGCGCCCGCATGAGAGACACAGATAGGAGCTAAGACGATGGGGGCCGGCACTACTTCGGGGGAAGGCTGCCGACCACCATCGTTACCGGAGATTCATTGAATCAACTTCAGAACGAGATTCTCCCTCCGAGTTGCCAGAATCGTGGCTCGTGCGATGCCGTGGCCGCACCGAAGTTTCCATCGGGGAAATTGACGTCTGGATTTGCGTAGTTTGCGCGGTTGAAGAGATTGAATACTTCGAACCGGAATTGGAAGTTGACGCGTTCCGTGATGGCCGTGTCTTTATAGAGGTTGATGTTCGTCTCAAAAAAGTTTGGCTGGCGGAACAGGTTCGATTTTTCATTGCCGCCTTGTCCGAATGCAGGAAGGGCGAAGTCACTCTTAGGGATCGCTCCCGTCAGCCAAGCCTTGTTATCCGTCAGTTGGTGATAGCTGACGGCATCCGGATAATCGAGGTTGTTGCCATCTGCGTTGTAATCGCCGCTGCCCGGCGCGTAACCTACCGCCGGATTTGCAGTCGATGGGCACGTTGGAGCACCCGGCGAAGTGTCGGCGCATATCGGATTGTATGAGTTGAAATTCTGTGCCGTAAATGGGTATCCGGATTGGAAGATGGTCGTACCGCTAAGGCCCCAGCCGCCGCTCAAACGTCGAACCGCTGCGCCGCGATCCTTGAAGCCTTTGAGCGAATAGTTCCAACTCAGAGAGAAGCGGTTGGGCACATCAAAAATTGATGGACCGTAGTACGCAGATGGATTGAAAGGAGTCGGATACGCCAGCGCATCGTCCTTTGAGCGGGATCGCGTGTAGGAAAAGTCGATGAAGCCGCGTGAGGAACGACCTTTGAAATCAAAGAAGATGGCGTTGTAGTTGCCGTACCGGTTATTGTCAGCGTAGCTGATCGAGCCGAAACTCGGGTTGAGCCGCGTCGGTGCAATGCTCTGGTGTGTAATTAGATCTCCGGGTTGGACATTGATGTCCACCCCGTAGGAGACAAGCCCGATGGCATTGCCGTTACCCACAATATCGTAGGAGTGAGATCCGCTGTAGCCGACCGAGGCCGCGAAAACTCGGCTGATTTTGCGCTCGACGCTTACCGACCAGATGTCGGCCTTGGGAGACTTCAAGTGCGGGTTGATGCCGCCAATCGAGAAGTTCGTGCCAACGACTCCTCCTTGCGCATTCAGCCCTCCTTGGAACGTGGGGAAGACAAACCCAAAAGGAGGCTTGCTGCTGTTTCCCAATACGAAAATTGGCGCTTGGGCCGTAGCCGTGCCGCCTGCGAAAAACGTTGGCATCACCAAACCCGGAGGGCTGCCGCGGAACTCTTCCTGCACGTTGGCTGAAGTCAACCAGTTGTTGTAAATACCGAATCCGCCTCGTACCACCCAATCGCCGTTGCCCGTCGGATCCCACGCGAAGCCTAGTCGAGGACTGAACAAATTATTAACGGAGTGGAGCAGGGCGTTGTGCGTTCCTTTTGCGTAGCCATTCGCGATTTGCTGCTCGACGCTATTGCCTGTGCCGAGATAGAAGTTTCCGAATACGGTGGAAGCACTTCTTGACCAGGGGTTGCCGCTATCGTCATAGCGCAGGCCCAGCGTCAATGTCAGGTTTCTTCTCGCCTTCCAGGTATCCTCTACAAAGAGTCCAAAGGTCCTTGCTGCCGCGTCCCAATTCCACAGCTGTTGCGTCCCGGTAGCGGGGTTGTACATGATGCCGCCTTCATTCGTAGGAGCGTCCTGTGCCAGCGCCAACAAGTTGTTGAACGAGAACTTTGGTTGTGACCACGGCCCTTGGAACGGTTCGACGTCATCACCGTACCAGCCTTCGTAGCCGAATTTGAGAGTGTGCGTGCCTTTTACATGCGTGAGCACATCGCGCCAGTGATAGTTATGCTGAATAAAATCGCCTTGGGCAAAGCCGACGCCGTAAGCCTGTCCGCCGTCAGCGTTGATTCCGTTTACAGAGATCGACGGTACTGTATAGTCCTTGGCCCCGCTGCCGAGCACCCCTTCCACTCGACTCAAACCTGCGGTGAAGTCATTCAGGGTGTTGGACGAGAAGGTATGCGTCCACGAGACCTGTCCGGCTACTTGCCAGGTATTGTTCAAAGCAGAGAATTGCGGCATCGGCGATGCCGCGCCGGTAAGCAG
>QHVR01000574.1 GCA_003223595.1 Acidobacteriota bacterium | reverse complement strand
GAAATTTGAATGAAGACGGATACCTGATCGCCAGCGACGACGAGTTGCTTGGAGTCGCTCCTCCGGCAACACCTGAAGCAGATGCGGTAACGGCGAAGAACATCGTCGGCGAGGCTCAGGCTCTGGGCATTGCCGATCCTGTAGTTGACCCCGCCGACGTAGCAGCACTCCCCGGAGTGATTTCAGAATCCGGGGATATTGACGAAATCGTCGATCAAGGTGCGAACGGGGACGGCGCATCCCCGGCTGCGCACGAGCCAGAAGCGTCCTTCTCTGCTGCGTCAGGAAATGGAGCTGCCGCTGTCGCACCCGCGCCGGACCCGGCGTTTCGCGCGGCTCCAGTTTACAAGCCGAACTTCACCGCCGCGGATCTGCAGGAGGCATTGCAAGTCGTCCAGCAGCTCGATCCCCCGGGCGTAGGAGCGCGGGATTTACGCGAGTGCCTGCTGAGCCAACTTCGATTTCATCAGGCCCAGCTAGCACTCCAAAAGAACGGAAACGGCACGGCCCAGGTTCTGCAAGACGCAATCGCCGTAGTGGACCAGCACCTGCGCGGGCTGCAAAACAAGCAGCACAGAGAAATCGGCAAAGCTATTGGGCGCCCGATCGAAGCCGTTCAGCAGGCGCTGGAATACATCCGCACGCTCGATCCCCGCCCCGGACTTCGCTACAACATAGTCCAACCGCGATTGATCGAGCCGGACGTCGCATTCGTGAAGCACGGCGACGAGTGGCTGGTCATCATGAACGACGAGGATATGCCCCAGCTTCGGCTTAATCCCGCTTACAAGAAGCTGGTCACGCGCGACGGTGTTAACGACAAGAACACGCGCGATTACGTCAAAGAGCGCTACAAGAGCGCCATCCAGCTCATCAAGAATATTGAGCAACGCAAGCAGACCATCACCAAGGTCTGCTACTCGATCGTTGCCCGCCAGCAGGATTTTTTGGAGCGTGGTATTGATTTCCTGAAACCGATGATGATCAAGGAGGTGGCCGAAGAAATCGGCGTGCATCCTTCGACGGTAAGCCGGGCGGTGGCCAGCAAGTATGCCCACACGCCGCAGGGCGTTTTCGAGTTGCGCTACTTCTTCAGCGAGAGCGTGCAGGGACCGGAAGGCGGCGGAACGTCGCTGCTGATCCTGAAGCGCCGCGTCAAAAAGCTCATCGAGGAAGAAGATGCCAGCCGCCCCCTGACCGACGAGCAGATCACAAGGATCCTGCAATCGCAAGGC
>QHVR01000346.1 GCA_003223595.1 Acidobacteriota bacterium | reverse complement strand
TTACCTGTAAAGGTAACGACAATGTGGGATTGACCCTGCACGATTGCACGATTTTGCTCGTGCGCTCATGGCTCACGCTCCAAGTCGGACGATCTACTCCGAAGCCATTGAAAACACACGCGCAACGCCTGTCGACCGCATCTCCCTTTGCAGCTAAAATACCTCTAGCGTCATCCAAGTTGCAGACGCTAGGATGCGTGCACAGGCTCTATCCGCCCGAGGCGGAGGGGCACTGGAGGACACCATGAGTTTGACCCCGATCGGCGAGCCTCGCCGGAAGGTTACTACCGCAACCCTGCGGGACCTGAAGCTTCAACACGAGCCCATTTCCTGCCTGACAGCCTACGACTACGCGACGTCGCGCTTGGTCGATGAAGCTGGCATCGAGATGATCCTGGTCGGCGATTCGCTGGCCCAGACCATGCTTGGATACGAAAACACGCTCTCCGTCACCATGGACGAGATGCTGCACCATGTGAAAGCCGTCCGCCGCGGCGTGAAGAACGCTCTTCTCATCGCCGACATGCCCTACGGTTCGTATCAGGTGGATCCAAAAGATGCGCTGCTCAACGCCACTCGCTTCGTCAAAGAAGGCGGCGCCGAGGTCGTCAAGATTGAAGGCGGCGAGAAGCGCGCCGACCTGATCCGCCATATCATCGACGCCGAGATTCCGGTAGCCGCCCACATCGGCCTTACCCCCCAATCGGTCAATGTGATGGGCGGCTACAAAGTCCAGGGCAAGAACCTGGGCGCGATTGAGCAACTCATGCGTGATGCTACGGCGCTGGATCGTGCCGGAGTGGCTTGCCTCTATCTGGAAGGCATTCCCCGCGAAGTGGCCGCGATGATTACTGCGGAGGTCAGCACGCCCACAATCGGCATTGGTGCCGGTCCGGAGTGCGACGGCCAGGTCCTCGTTTTTCATGACATCCTGAACCTGACCTTTGGCCCGCCTGCCAAGTTCGTGCGTAGATACGGAGATCTGGCCGCGGTGATCACCAATGCGGTGCAGGCGTTTCGTGCCGACGTGCGTTCGCACCAGTATCCTTCCGACCAGGAGTCCTACCATTTGCCAAAGGAGACCAAGGCCGGACTGGACACTGTGCTCGACCGCAAGCGGGCCATGCGCCGGTAATTTGCTGAGCGGGGGGCGTCGCCCGTTGTAGCGGCGGGATCATTTTTGCCGGAACATCAGCGTTTCTTTTGCGTATTCTTTGGTGGGGCCGCGCCGGGTTGGGTGGGCTGATCCTGGCACACTGGATAGTGCTAGGCTATACGAGGGAGGTCGTATGATTCTCGGACATCTATTCTTCTTCCCACTGTTGGGCTTTCCCTTACTAATGTACTTCCTGCCGTCGATCATTGCGTTGGCCCGCAGCAAGCGGGACACGCTTGCCATCTTCCTGCTGAACCTCTTCCTGGGCTGGAGCGTAATCGGTTGGATCGTCGCGCTGGTCTGGGCGGCAAAGAGTGACGTTGCGGTGGTGGCCAGGTAACTCGGGGGAACTCTTTGCACGCGCGCTTCGCAATTCTGATCTTGGCCACCGCAACCTTGTTCGCCTGCACACAGCAGGAAGCGCCGTCGGCACCCGACCCGCAAACTCTGCTGCAAGCAATTCCCGCCGCAAGTTCGGCGGAATACGAACATATTCGAGACATGAAGACATGGCGTAATCCCTACCTGATCGTGCGTTCGGATGGGGTGGCCATCTATGACGTCGCTGACAGTGCAGAGATCCGGCTGAAGCCCGACGAACTGCTTCCCGCGCTTGCTAAGTTGCCCGCGTCGAATTGGCCCTATGGGCGGGTGGTCGCTGCCGCGGAAACAACCACTCGCACTTCGGACCAGGACGCTGCGGCCATCCGGCGCAACAAGGGCATCATTGGCGGCATTCTGGAGGGTGCGCACATCGCCGTGAAGTGGGTCCCCACAACATGAGTGCAGAATGTAGGGACAGCCGCTTCGGCTGTCCAGCCGAGCACAGCTCGGCTCTATACCGGTGAACCGCCTCCTTTGAAGATCTTTCCCACGATCGCCGAAATGAGGGCAGCTTCCCGTGAAGCGCGCCACTCCGGCAAGCGATTAGGGTTTGTACCCACCATGGGCGCATTGCACCAAGGCCACTTATCGCTGGTTCGTGCCGCTCGCCAAGTCACGGATATAGTCGCCGCTTCCATCTTCGTGAATCCCACTCAGTTCGGTCCCAACGAAGATCTCGCGAAGTATCCCCGCTCCTTTGAGCGCGACTGCGAACTGCTGGAGAAGGAAGGTGTCGAATCGCTGTTCGCGCCTTCCATCGATGAGATGTACCCAGCTGGCGCGGTGACCTGGGTAACAGTGGAAGAGTTAAGCAACAAGCTGGATGGCCGCTCCCGCCCCGGCCATTTCCGCGGCGTAACCACCGTAGTTTCCAAACTCTTTCACATCGTGGAGCCCGATGTAGCATTCTTCGGGCAGAAGGATGCAGCCCAGTCAGCGATCATCCGGCGCATGGTATGCGATCTGAATCTGCCGGTTGAAATCTCTGTTTGCCCAATTGTCCGTGAGCCCGACGGTCTGGCGATGAGTTCTCGCAATGCTTATCTTGATCCAGAACAGAGGAAGAACGCGCTAGTCCTACACCGCTCCCTGACTCGCGTCCAAGGACTCATCAACCAGGGGGAAGTCTCCGCCGCTATTCTTGCCTCTTGCGGACGAAATGAATTTAGCACCGAGCCCTCCGTCCGCCTCGACTACTTCGAAATTGTGAATCCGGACACGCTGGATCCAATCGAAGACATAAGCAATGGCGCGCTGATCGCGGTCGCTGCCTACGTAGGAAGCACGCGACTGATCGACAATTTTCTGAGCACGCGCTGATTTACGAGAGGCACTCATGCAACACAATCTGCAGCACACAATCTCGCTTCTAGCGCGTACGCCCGCCACACTCGATGCCCTGCTTCGTGATCTGCCGGAGGAGTGGACCATGCGAAATGAAGGCGGCAACACCTTCAATGCCTTCGACGTGATCGGACATCTGATCCAGGGAGAGCGCACCGACTGGATGCCGCGCGCGAAAAGAATTCTGCAATTCGGCGAGAGCCGCGCCTTCGATCGCTTCGACCGTCGCGCCCAGGAGCGTGAGAGCCAAGGTAAGTCTCTTCCCCAATTACTGGATGAATTTGCCCGGCTCAGGGCTGAGAATCTTGTCGCACTCCGCGCCCTGAATCTGACGGAGCAGGACTTAAACCGCCGCGGCCTGCATCCCGAGTTGGGTACGGTCACGCTTTCGCAATTGCTGGCAACGTGGGCGGCACATGACCTCACTCATTTGCACCAGATCTCCAGGATCATGGCCCATCAATACCGTGAGGCGGTAGGACCGTGGACCGCGTACTTGGGGGTAATGCAGTGCGCCGGCCACAGCGCGTAGTTCGCGCTACTGGCCTGGAACAGCCGCCAACGTGGGCGCCAGTTCGATCCGCTCCCGGACCAGATCTTCCACCTTGTTCCAGAGCTGCGGATCACATTGGCTCTGCATGTGGCTGGGCGTGAACGTGCGATCGAACCACGAAGTTGCTTCGCATTGCACCGGATGCTCCCGATAATCGAAGCGGTAATTGCCGAGAATCTGCGTCTTGCTCCCGTCCTCGGCCTTGATTTCCGAACGTCCATGGATCAGGCCATGCGATTGGTAGAAGTTCACCGCCGCCTCCACATTATCGGGGATTACCTCATCCTGCTGCCACGGCTTGGCTACGCTGTCGACCTGAACAGTGAGCAGAACCGGAACGCCGGTACGATGCAACTCCCGAGCCAGCAGCACGACCGCCGACCCTCCCCAACTATGGCCAAAGAGGATGACATGCGCCTGACTCTTCTCGTCGTCACTCAGATTTCCATCATGATTGCTATCAAGCAGGCGCAGGACAGTTTTGTAAGCTTTTTTACGGCGGCGGTTCTCGAAGACTTCCACGTAGGTGCCCGCAGGCGCTTCGCGGCGCAGGCGCTGGGCCAATTGCACCGGACCATGATGCGGATTGTCGTGCCGCACGAACCCGCCGGCAAATCCCACCAGAATGTAGTTGACCTTCGAGGAGGGCTGGGCTTCGATCGCGCCATTCGCCGCAAAAGCAGGTAGCGCCAGCGCACAGCACAGGAGCACGCCCGGAAGCAGCATTCGAACTGGTGCGAGGCGGGTCACCGGGCTCTCCTACCGGTTTGAGATGAATGAACTCACGAAAGGGATGCGGCCAAATTAAACTCCGCCCGCTTTCGGATTACAGGACCACAGAGGTTTAAAAGCCTTCGCAGGCGCGGCATTCCGCCTGATCAGACCCGCTCGACAGTCTACACCTGCTGTCAAGAAGTGAATTTGAGCCAGTTTCACTTCCTGGCGAGGTGAGCACAACGACGCCGCTGCACCCCTGTATTCTCCATCGGCCAGAATGAAAAACCAGTGAGCGGAAGCACCCTCCTACGCCCGCGGTACTTTCACTCCTGACACGAATGGGTTCCCGCCCAGGAGGTAACGCAGGGGCTTATCTGCCGCTTTCACGATCCCAATCCGTGGGGTCGCGACAATTCTACGGCCGGAGTATCCGTCATCACCAATCCAGAGGGTCCCGGCTGCGCTGGTCAGATCACAGCCATTGTCGCGAGCCCGCGTGATTCCGAAAGCTTCGCATAGCCTTCCCGGTCCGCTGGTCAACTTCCGCCAATCCTTTTGCCCATGCAGTTCGAGGCCTCGGCCTCGCGCCATTTCCTCGATCCCGGTGAGCGGTTCCAGGGCACGAAACAGGACGCATCCCGCTAAGCCCTCCGGCTCACAGGACACATTCAGGCAATAGTGATTGCCATAGATGAAGTACACATACGCATGGCCTGGAGGACCGAATATGACTGAATTGCGCAGAGTCTTGCCGGCCGCGGCATGTGCGGCGGGGTCGCGCTCGCCGAGATAAGCTTCAACTTCGACGATCCGGGCGCTCAGGGTCGAGCCGTGTTCGTCTCGCCGCACCAAGACCTTCCCGAGAAGCTCGCGCGCAACTTGACGGGGCTTTCGAGCGAAAAAATCCCGGGGAAGAGGACGAAGAGACGCCATGCAGAAAGTTTAGTCCGGACGGACCCCGCACACCTGCCCTGGCATGTGGGACAGCCCCCGGCCGGTCCGCTCGAGCGAAGCTCGACTATTGTGCCGAGGGCCGCACAGCCAGCGCGGCTGTCCGTACCTGTTAGGCATTGCTCAAGAGGTCAGATCGGTTTGGGTTCTGTGTTGCGGGCGTAGGTCACGTTGGATGGTGAATCGTCGAATGAGCGCCCCGGCTCGTAAGCGCGCTTCTCATGCCGGGTGCCAACCTTCGCTATGACATCGGACCAGCCGTCCTCCCAGTGGATGCGAGCCTCTCCATCTACCAGGCTCCATGTTCCATGCGGCGAACCGGTGCTCTTCCGAGCATCCCCGTCAGATTCCAAGGTGATGAAGAATCGATTCCCGGCCCCATCCTCAACTTCCCATTTGCCGATGTAGTGCGGCCGTCCCGGTGCAATCAAGGCATGGGCCGCATCGGCAAACTCGATGCGATCAATTTGCCCCGCGATTTTTTCACGCCGCCCATTTTTATATACAACGGCAGCGGGAGCTTTTATATCGATATGGTCCACTTCTGCTGTCGCGAGACTCTGCCGGTGACCGTCTTTAAACACGATGACAAAGGCTTCGTGATCGTCCGCCGGCCCAGTTCTTGCTACCGCGATCACGACCCCAAACAGCAGGATCCAGAACACTGCCACAATTCGAATGACCCCGCGCATAATGACCTCCTCACGACGGCCGGTATAAACTCCCCGTACTTTCGATACGAGTTACCGCGCGACTTCGTTCCATCGAATACCGTTAAGCAGGCACCTTGCCGCTTTCCTTCAAATACGCCAGCACTTGCTCGGCGTGGCCGTCCGGCTTCACATTTTCGAAAATGTGCTGAATCTTGCCGCCCGGACCAATCACGAACGTAGTTCGCGAGACTCCCCAAACCTTCTTGCCGTACATATTCTTCTCTTTCATGACCCCGAAGGCCTCGGCCACTTTCTTATCGGCGTCCGCCAGCAGCGTGAAGGGCAAATTCTCCTTCTCCTGGAATTTCTTCTGGGCTTTGGGCGTATCCGGTGACACCCCAAGCAGCACGGCACCCGTCTTCTGCATCTTCTTGTATGTGTCGCGGAACCCGCGAGCTTCAACGGTTCAGCCGGGAGTGCTAGCGCGGGGATAGAAGAACAAAACCACCGTCTTACCCCGCAGGTCCTTTAGCGCGACTTCGTTTCCGTTCTCGTCCTGCAAAGTGAAGTCGGGAGCCTTATCATTGACTTTCATGCAAATGTCTCCAGGATTAATGACAGCTGACGCCGCGCGAGCAAGCACTGGGAAATCCGCGGCGACTACTTTCTCCAGAATCTTACACCTCGGATTTCTACTCTTGGCGCTGCTGGGGTGCCTCGTCCCCTTGGTCTACGCGCAGGAGGAACGGCCGCAGATTACACCGGGAGAGCGCAAGACGCCGCGGAAGAAGGATGCGGGCCCGCGCGCAGTCGCTCTGCTCCAGCTCGCGCCGAATGGCAAGACATCGCTGATCCCAATCGCAATCCTGATTAACGGCAAGTTCTGGGATGCCACGGCCTACAAAGCCGACCCGATCCCAATGGCGCTGGATCCCGGCAACGTCTACGAAGTCGAGCAGACGGGTAGTTCGCTCGGCCTGTTCACCGTCAACAATGCCCTGCACAGCAACGCTCAGAATACCGCAGCGCCGTGGCTCGGCACGGGCGCCTGGCACCCGGCAGGAACAGAGGAGCCCGCGAAAACCATCACCGCCGACAACGCGCCGGTAGGCATTGACAGTGAGGACGCACCTCCGAAGTTGACTCACGACGTAAACAAGCAGAATGCGCCTGCGGCTGGGTCGAAGGGTGGAAGCGGCTCGGCTGCCAGTGCCCCACGGCCCTCAGACAACTCTAAGCCGAGTACAAATGCAGGATCGGGCGATGAACCTCCTCGCCTGAACAAACCCGCAGCACCCGCCAGTCCACCCGCAGATTCGAAGCAGCCGGCCAGCCCGTCGCCTCGCGCAGAGCCCGATGCAAAGGCTAAGGACACGAAACCAGAAAACGTGAACCTTCCCGCCTCTGACAGCGGAACTAACGAAGCCAATCGCCCTCGCTTGCGCCGCGGCAAGCCTCCCGAATCCTTCGCCGATGAAGACGTGCCGGGTTACAGCAGACCCGGGGTCACGCCAAGTTCGAGCTCAGATAAGCGCAAGATCGTTGAAATGGAGGACGTGAAGTCCGATATCAAGCTGATTCCTGCCATTTCCGATGCCGCGGGCCCTCCTCCGCACCCGTTCAAATTCGAGTGGGTTCGAGGCGACGAAGAAGACCGCCGCAAGCAGATGATGGATCTCGCGAAGCAGGAGCTGCGCACTTATGTCGCAGCACACTCGCCCAAGACCCAGGTCAAGCCGAAATCGACGCGCACCTCAGCCCCGCGAAGAAGCGCTCCGGTCGAACCGATTTTGGAAAATGTCGAGATGCCCGCCTTTGACCTGTGGAACTCGAACCAGCCGGTGATCGTGATGACCGCAACGGCTCACATGCCACCACCACCTGCAGGCACAGCGCACTCCGAATCCGACTCTGAACTCCAATACTCGATTTGTCTCGTCACGTATCCGGACATCTATAACAACCTGCACAAACTCTATTCAGGAATTACCGACAGATTTCATCTCGACGTCACTCCGCGCCTCGACCTCATTGATGCGCTCGATGCCGATGGCGACGGCCGCGGCGAACTGCTCTTCCGCCAGACTTCAGATGCAGGCAGCGGCTGGATCATCTACCGCCCCACAGCCGACAAGCTCTGGAAGATGTTCGACAGTTTGAATCCGGAGTAGTGAAGAATTCCTCAGTGTTCCTCTGTGTTGTCAGCTCGGCTCCGGCGAGATTTCCGTTAGAATTCTCGCGAACGCTGAAGGCCTCGCTGACTTGGCGCTACCCGGAAACATTCATTCAAGCAAGCTAGGAGGATGATCTTTTTGCCCAACGGCCCGGTGGGAGTGCGCACCAATCGTCGAAAATTCTTGCGGTCGCTCCTCAGCGCTGCCGGCATCGTGACACTCCCTTCGTTCTTTCCCGCTTGTGCCAGGTCATCCAAGTCTCCTGCCCTGGTTTCAGCCACATCTCAGCCCTTCTCGCTTCCCTCCGACCCTGTTTTTCCCAAAGGATTCTTCTGGGGCACAGCCACGGCTGCCTACCAGATCGAGGGTGCATGGAACGAAGACGGCAAAGGCGAATCGATCTGGGACCGCTTCGCCCACACTCCGGGCAAGATAAAAAACGGTGAGAATGGTGACATAGCCTGCGACTCCTATCACCGCTGGCGCGAAGACATCGCGCTGATGCAAGCCATCAATCTGAACAGCTACCGTTTCTCGATCTCATGGCCCCGAATTCAGCCGAGCGGTTCCGGCGCAGCGAACCCCAAGGGAATCGACTACTACAGCCAACTTGTGGACGCATTGCTGAAAGCGCAGCTCCGGCCGCTGGTGACGCTTTATCATTGGGACATGCCGCAGGCGCTCGAAGACGCTGGAGGCTGGCCCAATCGCGATCTCGTGGGCCGCTATTGCGATTACGTACAACTCGTGTCGCGGGCTTTGGGTGATCGCGTGAACGATTGGATCCTGTTCAACGAGCCTTCCGCGTTTGTCGACCTGGGCTACCTGGAAGGAACGATGGCGCCCGGCCGACAAAGCATACTGGACTTCCTGCGCGCCTCGCATGTAGTGAATCTCGCCCAAGGCGAGGGCTTTCGCGCTCTCAAGGCCGTGCGTCCCCAAGCGCGTGTCGGTACCGTCATGAACATGTCTCCGTGCGAACCCGCCAGCAACTCTACGGCAGACAAATTGGCTGCCGAACGGGCCCACGCCATCGTGAACGTATGGTTTCTCGATCCGGTACTGCGCGGCCGCTATCCCGATGCCTTCACCTTCCTGCCCGAGACCCTGATGCGTATCAAATCCGGCGACATGGAAATGACCCGCGCCCCGCTGGATTTCGTCG
>QHVR01000573.1 GCA_003223595.1 Acidobacteriota bacterium | reverse complement strand
TCCTGGAAAACCGCTTTCGTCGTGAGAGAAAGATGGAGAAAGAAGACGAACCCTCGCCGCTCTGAGAGGCCCATTCCGACCGGGCTTCGCCCTGGCCGCGACAGCCCGAGGGGCTGTCCTGCGTGGTATGCGGGCTGCCAACTTAGGCTGCCTGGCTGTATGCAATCGTGCTCAGCAGGGCGTTCGCGTCCTGCCGGGAATCGAGGCGCGTATGCTGATGGGCACATCCGATTCAATCACGCTGGCATAGTCCTTTGCGCGCGGAATCGGCTCCGGATGCTGCAGATCATTGAACCTCAGATGTTTGGTTCTTCTGGCGGGAACGGTTACTGCATACGGGCCCACCGGATCGCGATCAGAAAAATAGATCGTGATCTGCACGTGCGCGTCCTTCTCGGTTGCGTTCAGCAGGCATGCAGTCTCGTGGCTGGTCATCTCCGGTTCCTTACCGTGACTAGCCGCCGGAATGTAACCTTCTGCAATCGCCCAGTACTTTTGTCCGATGGGCTCTTTCATGTTCCCCTCTAGAACACATTCTCCTTTTGATTCGACCTCGTGCGGGTTTCTAAGCGATCAAGCTCTCCATGACATCTTCAATACGTTCGGCAAAGTTGGCCGTCAAAGACCATGGACTCGGCTGCCGCAGAACGTGCAGTGTGCCGCGTTTATCGAGCACATCAAAGCGGGTTCGATTTCCCTTCCGGTAGAAATGAATACTGACGACGGCTTTGCCGACGTGGAGGTTGCGCAAAGTGATTTGTGGGAGCCAGTCTGGCAATTCCGGATCAAGCAGCAGCGTCTTCATGGGAGCAAAAGGATAAATGCCAAGCATCGCCTGCACGATGGAGAAAAGACTCGCGGCTGACCAAGCCTGCGGCCAGTTCGTCTTGGGATAAAGGGCCGGAAAGGGATGCTCAGGGTCGCGCGGATGTCCACTGAAACACTCCGGCAGCCGGTTGTAGTCGAACAACGTGCTGACCTCGAACATCGCACGGGCAATGGTGTGCAGCTCCTCGATCAATCCAAAGCGCATCATGCCCATGGCGAAACTGCCGTGCTCCACAGGCCAGACCGCGCCGCGGTGATAGCTGTACGGATCGTAAGCGGGGTGATCCGCCGACAGGGTGCGGACGCCCCAGCCGCTGAACATGTCGTCCTGCAAAATCCTGCGCGCAACTTTGGGCGCGGCATCCTTGTGCACAATGCCGCAGGCCAGCAAGTGCCCCGGGTTGGACGCGATCGACTTGATCTGCCTACGCTTGGAATCCAGCCCAAGGGCAAAGAAATTCTTGTCGGGCATCCAGAACCGGTCATTGAAACGCTGCTTGAGTTCTTCGGCTTCCTGGAACATTCGGCGCGCGAGATCGCGATCTCCCATGAACCAAAGCAGCTCGGACATCCGCATTTTTGCCACGTAAACGAAAGCCTGTTCTTCGCAGGTCGAAATTGGCGGACACACATTGCGCCCATCCTCATAAACGATGGCGTCGCGGGAATCCTTCCAGGCCTGATTCTCATTGCCTTGCTCACTGCGCGATTTGTAATCGTAGAAGCCATCCCCGAACAGGTCCGTGTACTTATCTTTCCACCTCAGAGCGCGCAACGCGGGCTCCAGCAGAGGCCGAATCAGATTCTTGTCCCCGGTCCAGTGCCACAGCTCAGACAGCACCACCGGATAGAACGATGAAGTAGTTGCGGCGCCGTAGTACCGGGTCCGGGGGTTGTAACCGAGCGAGGCAAGCGGTCCGGTGTGCGCTTCGTGCAGCATGCGGCCCGGCTGCTCATCGCGCCAATCATTTTCGACTCGCCCCTGCCACTTGGGCATTTCGTACAAAGCACCTTGCATCATCTGTGTCGAGGTAAGCGCCGCCTGCCAGCCTGCGGTGAGGGTATCTCTGCCAAATAGGGCAATGTAGATCGGCAGGCCCGCCGCCATCACCCATGCTCGGTCGCCGTGGTCCATATCCGGCAGGCGCAAATCCGCGAGATCGTGCTTGGCTTGAAGCAGCGCCGACTCCACGACTCCAGCCAGCTTCGGCTCAGATCTGGTGTGGAAGTCAGTGCTCTCATTGAGAAAGATGTGCCGCTTCCGATCAAGTTCGTTTCGGATTCCGAAGAATTGGCGGCACCGATACAAAGGGCGCAACGTCTTTTCTTCGATGATGGGAATGAACTTCACGCAAGTGTGCCACGACTTCCCTGGCTTGAGCCGAATCTGAAATTTCAGTTTCGAGTCACGGTATTGCACAGGCGAATCCGCGTTCTCGATACTCACAACTAATCCGCGGTGAATTCGAGCTGTACCGGTGTTTCCCTGGTGAGAGTAATGGTGCATGGCGCGGTAGTCGTAACTCAGTTCGGCCCGCCGCGCCGAAAGTTTCTGCCAATGCCGCGTCAACTTGCCTTGCTGCTTTCTCTGGAAGGTCTCCGCCTGGTCCGAAAAGTCTGCGTCTAATTCGATTTCGAACGGAAAGCTGATTTCTACCTGCGTGAAGTTCGTGAAGTCGATGTCCTCGTGCACGCCCAGCCCCACAGTGCGGCACACCTTCAGTTCGAGGGTTTCTTCGGACTGTGGCTCCATCTCTCCGGAGCCAGTGTCTTCCTGCCACTTCAGGCCGGGCTGACGAGTGATGTAATAGCCGAGCCAGGAGTGTTGCTCCACGTTCGAGACCACGACTCTTTGCGGCTCGTCTCCGTCGACATAGTAGCGGTAGCGCGAAAGCACCCGAGTCTCGTAGGCAAACAATCCATGCCTCGGAAAGGTGCCGATTAAACCGTCGAGGTCGGTCGCAAGCACCACGCGGCCCT
>QHVR01000572.1:782-6618 GCA_003223595.1 Acidobacteriota bacterium | reverse complement strand
CGCTGAGTCAGGTGGCGAAAGTATTGGGGCAAAGCGAGGGGCAAGCCAGCAAGATGGTGAAGAGTCTGGGAAACGGAGGATGGCTGATAGTCAGCCGTGGGGAGAAAGACGGGCGGGAGGCGCAGGTGGCGGCGAGCCAAGCCGGGCAGGAGATGTTTGCCCAATGCAAGCTTCGGATCAGGAGCATGGTGCAATGGCCGCTGTGGGGAGAGCGGGGCGAGGGGCCGAAGAAAATTCTGGCGGCCTTGCGGGATCTGAATGAGCAGATCGCCGCCAGCCGCGTGAGACTGGAGTTCGGCGATCCCGACCATGACAAAAATGGCTGGCCGCTGGCCAAAGAAGGCGAGGATTGGCCGCGGCGGCGCAAGCCGCTGGGGCAGCGACGGCTGAGCGGGGCGGCCCAGATAGAAGTGGAGGTTCGTTCCTCCTCTCCCGGGAAGAACTGAGCAGGAGAAGAAGCTGACTAAGCAAATTTGACCAGTATCTGGCAGGAGCTCCAGGCTGGCAGGGGGCAAAATCGAGGATGTATTTTGCCCTATTTTGTGCTGCAAAACAGGTGCAGAAATCACCCTCCTGTGCGTGTTTTTCAAAAAAACCCTATACTAGCTCCTCGAAAAGAGCCCTTATCCCGGGATAAATGGGCTTAAAACAGGTCAAAACGGCTGTTTTGGGGCTCTGCAAGGTTGAAAAGGGGAACCTTACTGCCAGACTTTTTTCGTTTTTTTTCCTCATCGTTTTAGCCCCTGCTTTCTCCCCTGGAGAACCGCCCCTTGCTCGCTTCACCCGGGATAACGGGAACTCCGAGCGCCCGAACTGGCGGGTCTATCCTGCCCGATAGTTACGCCCTGAACCTCCAACTGCGAATGCTTGCCTGATGCAACTATCTCTGTGAGAGTCCTCAGATCCCGGTTGCCTCTGGCAAACATCTCTTGAGCAAGCGGCAACTCGGTCCGGCTAATACTATCCTTGGGCAAGCATCTCGCTGATGGGGGAGATGAATCCTCGACGTGCGCGGGAAAATTGCTTGCCCCATGCAAATATCCCCTGGTCTGGCTTCCTCTTTCCATGCCGACAAACCCTCATATAAAACCGCAGCCGGCGCAAGAGTGCAGGAAGCGCAAGCGGGGGCGCGCGCACTTTCGAGCCGGAGAGGTCGCGGGGAAAGAGGAGCCCTTAACCGACCCGGACCAAGGTTTATGCTCCGGCGATCAGGGTGGCGTTGCCCAGGGCCTGCAAGGGAGCGATGGTCTGGGCCACGAACGTGGCCTGCTGCTCGATGACGGTGTCATCGATGGAGGTGCCGAAACCCTCGTTGAGGATCTCGACCCCGAACAGTTTGGCCGAAGCTCCGGCGCCGTACTCGTTGGCGCAGGCAATGGTGATATCAAAGGGCAGGATCTGGTCGGTAAACCAGGGGAGAGCGAACTCTCAAATATCTTTCTATTGGGGCCGCCCGCTTTCCTCTTTGAACAATCCGCCCAATGATGTATACATATATATACATGCATACCAGGAAGAAAGGCGGTGATCACCATGCGTCGATAACTACTTCAGAACCGAGGTACAAACGCATGTCTCTGATTATCGATCGCGAGCTTCATTGCGCCTTCAAAATGGCCACAGCCGCCGAAGGCAAACAGATGAGCGAAGTTTTGATCGAGTTCATCGAGCAGTATGTGCAAGAGCACCGCCCCAAAGCGCGGCCGGCCGCTAAGAAAGCAGGCCGGGCATGAAGCCACGTAAGAAACCCAGCCTGATTGCCCGTCCTAATGATCCCGTTTCGATGGATGAGGTCTGCGCCTTCGCTCAGCTCCTGATTCCAATTTACGAATTGGAGTGGGAGCGTGTGGTCACCAGTCCGAAACCCAATTGGGATTTTGCGCTGCACCTGCATCTGCGATTAGTTCAACTGGAGCAGGGTACCTTATGAAACGAGCGGTCATGTATCTGCGAGTCAGCACCGCTGATCAGCACTGTGATAATCAGCTGCACGATCTGCAGCAACTAGCGGAGCAGCGTGGTTGGACCGTGATTCAGGTATACCGCGATCACGCTTTCAGCGGCGCCCGGGCACGACGCCCAGCCCTCGACCAGTTGCTGTGCGATGCCCGCCGCGGCCACTTCGACGTGGTCTCCGTGTGGGCGTGCGACCGCCTGGCGCGCTCCACCAAACATTTTCTGCAGGTACTGGACGAACTCAATCACTTGAATATCGAGTTTGTCAGCTGCCGCGAACAGATCGACACGGGCGGCCCACTGGGCCGCGCCGTGATCATCATTATCGCTGCCATCGCCGAACTGGAACGCAACCTGATCATTGAACGAGTGAAAGCCGGCATGCGCCGAGCCCAACTCGAAGGTGTGCGCATCGGACGGCGTCCTGCTCAGGTTGACCGCTCCAGTGTGCTGCGTGATCGCGCTCGCGGCCACAGTCTCACCGTGATCGCCCGCAACCATCGCGTCTCCCGGGCCCTGATTAGCAAGATCCTCAAACAGGAAAAGACACCCAGCCATAAAGGGTGCTCTTCGAGCACCCCGCAACTACCACAAAACAGGCAGCCGGAAACGGCTGCCTGAGCTAGCCACGAACCTGTTCCTTCGTGGCTCCCCTTTGTCAGCGTAATTGGGAATGTTATGCCAACTGAGGATACCTATAACCGTCGACGGTGCGTAGCTGAAAAATGAGCTAACCGAACACCGATGAAAGTGCTCTTAGTTTTGTTTTCGCAGTCGTACTTTTTTTCTTTGCCATTCGGTGGCTGCTCCCGTTGGCTGTCACTGATAATCCCACGAACGACCAAGTTCCGGATAGCCGACAACCGACCAATTGAATCTGCAGATCACCTGAAGTTGTCCGGCGCGAGGTTAGTTATTCGCCGCGCAAGGCAGTCATAGGATGGATGCTCAGCGCCCGCCGTGCCGGGATGTAACACGCCAGCATGGCGATTACCGCAAGCAACATGGCCACACCAATCAGTGTTGCGGGATCTGTCGGCTTGACATCAAAGAGCAGGCTGACCATCACACGGGTAAGCGCGAGTGCGCCGGCAAGGCCGAGCACGATGCCGAGTAGTGCTAGCCTCACACCCGCAGCACATCGCATTGTTGCGCGCCCAGGGCCATTTAGACTCCGATTTCGTGCGTGCGCTGATTAACGCGATACGCGACCATACCGTAGATTCCAACTCCAGCCAGCGCCACTGCCAGCGCGGCAAAGCTTCCCAGCAACAACATGTAAAAGCGTTGCTGCGCCACCGAGACCGCCAGCAGATCGTCCATGGATTGAATGTCGCTTATTGGAATCTGGTTATCTAGGCTCCAGACCTGTTTTTTCACGTCCTCGACCAGGCGCGCTTCCGGAAGTCGCGTCCGCATCACCAGGGTCATCCATTTCCGCCACGCCTCATCATTCTGGCTGAACGGAGAGTAGAGGGCAGGATCCACCGGCTGGTTCAGCCCCGAATGCTTCACGTCGCCCACAACGCCAACGATCGTCATCCAGTCGTTGGGGTCGTCAGCTCGCGCCCAGTTAATACGCCTTCCAATCGGATTCTGCCCGGGAAGAAGTTGCCGCACGAATGTCTCGTTCACGATGGCCACTCGCGGCTGTCCTTCGCGGTCCATGGCAGTGAAGTCGCGTCCGGCGCGAACGGGAATCTGCATGACGCCGAAGTAATCACCCATGACGGACAGCACTTGTACCAATGGTTCGGCTCCCACCGCGGGCGGGGGCTGCCCGTCGACTACCACGCGATGGGCTACATAATTTCCGGCGAGGGGAAGATCGGTGATCATTGCCGCCTCCACACCGGGGAAGGCATTAATTCGCTCAAGCAATTCCCGGCGGAAATTGTTCTGCATCGGAATCTTGGGATACCGGGTTCCCGGCAACTGGAGGTACATGGTAGTGATGTTCGCGGGATTGAAGCCCGGGTCGACGGATCGCAGGCGCAGAAAACCTTTGATCAGCAATCCCGCCCCGGCCAGCAGAATCAGCGCCAGGGCAAGCTCCGCGGTGACCAGGAAGCTGCGCAGGGGGCTGCGCGAAACTCCAGTGGCGGTGGTGCGCGCGTTTTCCCGCAATGCTTCTGCGATATCGCCGCGGGACGAAGACCATGCGGGAAGAAGGCCGAACAGCAGCACCGTGAGCAGGGAGATGGCGAATACGAAAATGAAGACCCGCGCGTCCATGGTAATTGCGTCCAAGCGACGCAGTTCCGCCGGTTTCAATGCCAACAACAAGGTTGTGCCTGTCTTCGCAGCCACAAGTCCTACAGCTCCGCCGGCCAGTGCCAACAAAGTGCTCTCGGTAAGCCTTTGGCGAATGAGGCGGCCATTCCGTGCGCCCAGCGAAGCGCGGATCATGAGCTCGCGCTGGCGTGCCACGCCCCGCGCCATCAGCAGCATCGCGAAATTTGCACAGGCAATCAGCAGCACCAGCCCAACTGCTCCGAACAGAACCAGCAGCGCCGGGCGGACATTCCCCACCAGCCGGTCACGGAGTGGTAGCAGAACAGTGCCGCGCTCCCTCTCCGTGTCGGGAAACTCCTCGGCCAGCCGGTGATCCGCCTGATCGATCTCTGCTTGCGCCTGCGACAGCCGCACCCCCGGCTTCAGCCGCCAGTAAGTGTGCATGAAATGCACGCCGCGCTCGGGAGCCGCCTCCGGGTAACCCGCCCACAAGGAAACGAAAACATCGGCAAGCTCTCTCGGTGGACTGAAATCTCTGGGCATCACGCCGATGACTGTGTATGTTTTGTCGCTAAGCCGGACCGCTCTGCCCAGGACATGAGGGTCGCTGCCCAGAACGTCCCGCCAGAACGGATAACTCAGCACGACATTCGGCGCGCCGCCTTTCACGTCCTCATCGGGTGAGATCCAGCGGCCCAGCATCGGCTGCACGCCGAGTGTTGCCAGGAAGCCGGCATCAACATAGGCGCCGTGCACTCGGGCCGGCTCACCATTGCCGGTGAAGTCCATAGGACTGATGTTGATTCCGCCGCTGCTGGCAAACGAACTGGTCTGGCGCTGCATGTCCTTAAGATTGGGGAGCGATTCGTTTTGCCGTCCAGCCAGCAACTCCTGCGGGTTCGGATAGGGGAGCGGATTCAGCAAAACCGCATTGATCACGCTGAAGATCGCCGTGTTGGCCCCGATCCCGAGTGCCAGCGTCAGCACAGCGCAAGCTGTAAACGCGGGTGAGTGAAGCAGGCTGCGAGCGCTGTAATGCAAGTCTTGCACCAGCGTCTCAAGCAAGCTGATACCGCGAGCCTCGCGGCACTCATTCTTGACCTGATCGAGTCCGCCAAACTCCAGCCGCGCGCGACGCAGCGCCTCGGCTTGGCTCATGCCGGACTTCACATATTTGGCAGTCTGTCGCTCGAGGTGAAAGCGCAGTTCGTCATCGAGTTCATTCTCTGCGGCAGGGCGGCGCATCAGGGTACGCAGCCGGAAGAATAAATCGTGTAGGAACACGCGACCTCCTAGGCAGTTTCGAGGATCTGGCTCACGGCGGCCGTCAGCTTCAGCCAGGCGTCTTGTTCGATCTCGAGTTGGCGCCGACCGGCTTTGGTGAGCTCGTAGAACTTTGCGCGGCGATTGTTCTCGGATGTACCCCAGCGGGCTTTGATCCAGCCGCGGCGCTCCAGGCGGTGCAGCGCGGGATAGAGCGACCCCTGCTGCACACGCAAGACATCGCTGGAAATCTGCTGAATACGTTCAGAAACAGCCCAGCCGTGGAGCGGCTCAAGTGACAGGGTGCGGAGGATGAGCAGGTCCAGCGTGGCCTGCGGAAGAGCAATGGATCGAGATGGGATCAGGTTCCCCTATTGATTCT
>QHVR01000572.1:0-762 GCA_003223595.1 Acidobacteriota bacterium | reverse complement strand
GGGGAGGGAGAATGGAGACAGGAATTCCCACAGCCAGAGCCGTTTCCGGGCGCATGAATTTTGCCATTGATGGTTTCAGCTACCCTAGACAATGACACCATATTGTCGTTTCACCGATCGTGCATATTCTCGCAGTGTGCTGTGGTATAGGTTGTCGATACCTAGTCGCGGAGAGATTGTCGCCGCTCGGTCGATGGTGAATAGTCCTTGCGGTACGCTTCCCAGCAGAACCGGCAGGCTTCTTCGAGAATGGGCCGTATCTCGGGATCGGTGGTGAGGCGAGAGGGTCTGCTAATGTGAAAGCAACTTGGTCAGCGGCGTCTTCCGAGATCGGTCCCTTCACGTATTCCACGATGCCGCCTAGGACATCGCCGTTCGCGGCACCTGCGGGACTTCAGCGCATCGCGGAACGCAGTCTTAATAGCCGCCGACTCCGACGGTGCGTTAATCATCCCTGCAGCTCCGGAGGGGTCTGTTGCGCACCACGGAATCAGACCCCAAGACAACGAATCAGACGTGAAACAGTTCCACATCCAACGGACCCCAACTGCGAGTAAGCACCTGCGTGGCCGTCAATATTAGGAAGACAACGCCTCTGCGAAAAAGAGAGCACTTTCATCGGTGTTCGGTTAGCTCATTTTTCAGCTACGCACCGTCGACGGTTATAGGTATCCTCAGTTGGCATAGCATTCCCAATTACGCTGACAAAGGGGAGCCACGAAGGAACAGGTTCGTGGCTAGCTCAGGCAGCCGTTTCCGGCT
>QHVR01000571.1 GCA_003223595.1 Acidobacteriota bacterium | reverse complement strand
CAGTCCGTCGTTGTTCACATCGATCCACGCACCTGCGACAGCCCACAGCGGGCCGTACTCCGGATCAGGCTTATTGAGCCCGGCCTTGGCGGTCACATCGGTAAAAGTGCCGTCGCCATTATTGTGATAGAGCGTGTTGCGGTGCACGCCCGCGAGAAAGATATCTTCGTAGCCATCATTGTCGTAGTCACCGATGGCCACGCCGGTGTCGTAACCCGTGCCTGCGAGCCCGGCTTTTTCGGTCACATCGGTGAAATGTCCCTGGCCGTCGTTCTCAAACAGGCGGTTGGAATATTTTGGAGAATCCTTCTTCAGCGTCTTGATATCTGCGCCGTTGGTGAAAAAGATGTCCAGCTTGCCGTCCTTGTTGTAATCGAAGATGGCAACGCCGCCGGCCATCGTTTCGGGGGCATGATGCTCGGGAGTTTCGTCGGAATCCAGCTTGAAGTCGATGGGCTGATAAACAAATTGGACGGGATTGCCGGCGGGGTCAGACGCTGCGTTGGAAGGAGGAGTCTGCGAGCGCGACAGAGGCGCGCTCGCAACCAGATAACAGAGAAACGCAAAAAGACCAACGGCAGAACGAGTCATGTGCGAATGGGGCAAACAGACCGCCATTCATAGTTTCTCAGAAAAGCTCGCCCGCGTGTCTCCCAAGCGGCTCTTCACTCGGGCAACTTCTCCTCGCCCTGGATCGTGAGGTGACCGTCGATATGCGCCGCCGCCGTTCCGGGCTGTCCCCCACCCACGGTGATCAGATAATCTCCGGCCGTGACCATGCGGTCTCCGGCATCATTAACATAGCTCAGGTCGCGCGGGGCAAGCGTCAGCTTCACCTGCCGGGACTCTCCGCTCTTCAGATGTACGCGCGTGAAGCCACGCAGAGCCTTCAAGGGAGTCCCCGGCATTTTCGGGAAGGTGATATAAAGCTGCACGACTTCATCGCCGTCCCGCTTGCCTGTGTTCTTCACATCAACGTCAACATCGACGGGGTTCCCGGCTTGCAGCGTGGGATTCGAAAACTTAAGCCCGCTGTAGTCGAATGTGGAATAGCTCAGGCCATAACCAAACGGGTACAGTGGCTGGCCGGTGAAGTACCGGTAGGTGCGGTTCTTCATGGCGTAGTCCTCGAACTCGGGGAGCTGTTCCACTCCCTTATAGAAGGTGACCGGCAGGCGTCCGGCAGGATTGTATTCGCCTGCCAAAGTCTGCGCGATGGCGGTGCCGCCCTCTTCTCCCGCATACCAGGAGTCCACAATGGCGTTGGCATGATCGTTCGCCCAGTTCACCGCGAGCGCGCTGCCGTTCATCAGGACCACGACCAGAGGCTTGCCGGTGCTCTTCATGGCCCCCAGTAGAACTTCTTCTTCGGATGGCAGATTGAGGCTGGTGCGATCGCCGCCACGGAATCCCGGAAGGTCGACCTTCATTTCCTCGCCTTCGAGCTTCGAAGTGATACCTACGACCGCTACCACCACGTCTGCGTCACGTGCTGCTGACGCCGCTTCGGCCAGCGGATTCTTGCTGATCGGCAGCCAGACCAGCCTGGTGCCGACGCCACCGCCCAGGAATTCGATCTTCACGGCGTAGCGATGTCCCTTACTCAATTCCATCTCGACCGTCTGCGTGTTGGGATCGTGCAGCACCGGATCGTCCACGATCTGCTTGTCCTCGAGCCACATGCGATTCATCGAGCCAATCAATCCGACGCGATACAGTCCCGATTCCGCCGGAGTGATGAATCCAGTCCAGCGCGCGGAAAATTCCTTCATCCCGTTGGGCGGCGCCATGGCATGCGGGTCAGGATGATGCGACAGGTCCACATTAACTTCAGGATCTGTCTTTACAAGCTGCGGAGTGCCTGACAAGTCTCCCGAGAAGTATTCGCCTTTGAGCCCCGGCTTGCCGTCCTCGGTCGACAGAGCAGAGGTGGGAATCACAAGCTCCTGCCGCAGAAAATTCGTCCCCGGCACAAAAGAAACCTTCGCCGCGCCGAACTGCTTGCGAATTCCTTCGAGCGCCGTCACGGCATGTGAAGCCCTGCCCGCATAGTTTCCATGCAGAACCTGCGTCTGGAGCACCATCGATTCCTGCGGGTCTTGAGCGACAGCTGCCGGTGCTCCGCACTATCGATTTCCGACGCTGGCGTATTCGCGTAGGGCACCATGTTGGCAGGATCGAACATTCCCAACCTCATTCGGGCGGTGAACAGGCGCTTCAGCGAGCGGTCAAGCTCGGCTTCGCTCATCAGGCCCTGGTGTACGGCGTCAATAAAAGGACGGTAATCATGATCGTCCTTGGTGATGGTGAAGAAGTCGGCGCACTCATTGTCCATGCCATGCTTCATCGAGACGGCCGCGGCCTCCGCCTGGCTCTTGGTGTAATGATGCCCGTCATAAATATCGACGACGGCATCGCAGTCGGAGACCACGTAGCCGTTGAACTTCCATGCTCCGCGTAGTGTGTCGACCAGCAAGAAATCGCTGGCGCAGGCTGGTTGCCCGTTTACCCGGTTGTACGCGCACATCACCGACTCAGCCTTGCCTTCTGTGACCGCCGCGCGAAAGGCGGGCAGGTAAGTGTCTTCCATGTCATGTTTCGACACCTGCACATCGATGGAATGCCGGGAAGGTTCCGGCCCGCTGTGCACCGCGTAGTGTTTGGGCGTCGAAATCACCCGGTAGTATTTCGGATCGTCCCCTTGTAGTCCGGTCACGAACGCCACACCCATGCGTCCGGTTAGAAACGGATCTTCGCCGTAAGTTTCCTGGCCGCGTCCCCAGCGCGGATCGCGAAAGATGTTGATATTCGGGGACCAGAAATCGAGACCCTCCATGATGTCGCGGCGCCCGGCTTTCACGGCCAGTTCGTGCTTGGCGCGGGCCTCGGTGCCAATCACAACTGCCATTTGATGGATGAGTGGATCATCAAAGGTCGCTGCGAGGCCTATGGGCTCCGGGAACACAGTGGCGGTGCCGGCGTTGGCGACGCCGTGCAGGGCCTCGCTCCACCAGTCATAGCCAGGAATCTGCAACTCGGGAATCGCGCGCGCCTGATTCACCACTTGGGTTGCCTTCTGCTCCAGGGTCATGCGCTTGATCAGATCGTCGACGCGCGCATCGATTGGTTGGGAAGGATCAAGATAAAGAGGTTTGTTCTGCGCTTCACAAGCCGCGAGCAGAAGTATAAAGAGGATCACAAACTGCAGGATGCTACGAACATTTCTTTCCACGGGGTTCTCCTCCGTCGACCAGAGAGGTCGCGTAAATGCGAAGGCTGGTTAGATGAGTTCCGTAAACGATTACGGTCCGACCGTCGCTTGTAGCACACGGTACGGGGAAGGTCAAGGACTACGGTGGGCAAATGCGAGGACGAGGGCGCAGTATTCCGAAAAGGAAAAGACGCAAAGTGCTGCGTTATCAGCATTCCCGCGGCATCAGGATAATCACCTGCATGCCCAACTTGGGAATTCCGAGAGAGTTCCAAGAGCGATTTGCAAGCGCACGGAAATAAGAGATTTACTCGGGGGAGCGCAAAATAAATCGACTTATGACCAACTTTGAGGCTTGCCGCCACGAAAAAAAGCAGCGGGAAAAACAGCAATATCGATTTTGCGCTTGACAACGGTCATTGACCGGATGTAACACCGTAAACGTTCTCGGAATCTCGGGGTGTCTCGATCCCTGCTTCTTGCCCCGACCCATACAGCTTGGAGGCTGGCACATGAAATTCCTCTCGCCCACGCATGCCGGGAGTATCGGCCAAATTCTGCGACGTTGCGATCTGCGTCTCACCGTTATTCTAGCGGCGCTGGTCCTGCTTTTTGCCGCGCAAGCCGTGGCGCAGTCAGAAGCCACCATCGTTGGAACCGTAACGGATCCATCCGGTGCTGCGGTCGCAAACGCATCCATAACAATCACCAACCTTGACACCGGTTTGTCGCGCACAATGAACACCACCGGCGACGGTCAATACGTCGTTCCCGATCTTCGCATCGGACGCTATACCGTCCGCGCGGCTGCGGCCGGCTTCAAGACCACCGAGCAGCAGAACATCACCTTGCAGGTCGGTGATCGTGCTCGTGTTGATCTTAAGTTGGCGGTCGGCAGCGCCCAGGAACAGGTTACGGTCGAAGCCGCCGCGATCGCGGTGCAGGCCGATAGCGGCGAAATCAGCAGCGTCATCAGCGGACAACAGCTCACCCAGCTATCCACGAACGGGCGCAGCATGTACTCGCTGATCTCGCTCACGCCTGGAGCTTCCAGCGGCCAAGGGGATTTTCAGATTCCCACGCCGGTAGGCGGCGACGCCAATGTGAGCTTCAATGGCATGCGAGAGAGCCACAATCTCTACTTGCTGGACGGCAGCGAGAGCAGCGATCGCGGCGGCGCGGGCGGTTCTGACGTCATGCCCTCCATGGACGCCATTGCCGAGTTCCGCCAAATGACTTCGAACTACAGCGCGGAATACGGCCTGTCTTCGGCAGCGACGATGACGGCCGTTATTAAGTCCGGAACCAAGCAGTATCACGCCAGCGCGTGGGAGTTTTTGCGCAACGACGCGCTGGATGCCCGCAATTACTTCAACCCAGCGCCAAACAAAGTCGCAGAGTTGCGGTTCCACACCTTCGGTTTCAACGTAGGAGGCCCGGTTGACTTCTGGGCGAAGGAACACAAGACATTCTTCTTCTACAACATGGAGTGGCGCCGGCTGATTCAGGGCCAGACTCTG
>QHVR01000570.1:3824-5611 GCA_003223595.1 Acidobacteriota bacterium | reverse complement strand
ATGGGCTTGCCATTATCCATCGTCTCAAGCACCGCGAGGCGTCGGGAATGCTTCTGGATCGTTCGCGCCAAGGCATATAGATAGCGAGCTCGCGTGTGAGGAGTAAGGGCCTGCCACTTCGGGAAGGCCGCACCCGCCGCTCGAACCGCCGTGTGGACATCTGCCTCAGTTCCTTGCGCCACCGTGGCAAGCGTCTCGCCGATCAAAAGTGTCGAAGTATTCTGGCTTCGCAGGTTCGCGCCAGCCGCCATCGATGAAGAGCCCGAAGCGACGGTTATGACAATCCAGCCAGGTTACCGCTTCCTTGGGATCCTCAGGGGCGGGGCCGTACTCCATGCTAGCGAATTTTTCGGCGATGCTCATATCAGTTGTGTTCAGGCGATCGGATGCCGGTACTCCGCGGAGTATCGTCCTGTGACATGATGCTCCAATTGCCGTTCGATGTCGCCCAGTAATCCGCTGGCGCCGAAACGAAACATCTCCGCACGCAGCCACGAATCACCCAGTTCTTCCTTCATCATCGCGAGCCAGTCGATGGATTGTTTCGCGGTTCGAATGCCTCCTGCAGGCTTGAACCCCACTGCCATTCCCGTTCTCTGCGCATATTCGCGAACGGCACGCGTCATCACGAATCCAACCGGCAGTGTCGCGTTGCTCGGTTCTTTACCCGTAGACGTCTTGATGAAGTCGGCCCCTGCCATCATGGCGACGAAGCTGGTCCGCGCGACGTTCCGCAAAGTGAGCAGATCACCTGCGCCAAGAATTACCTTCATGTGAGCGGGTCCGCATGCTTGTTTGAAGGCAGCAATCTCGTCGTATAGAGCTTGCCATCTGCCGCCGAAAACGTGGGCTCGCGTAATGACCACATCGATCTCATGAGCGCCCGCTTCCACCGAACGGTGGATCTCAGCCACCCTTTCGGTCAGGGGAGAGAGGCCCGCGGGGAATCCAGTGGACACGGCAGCCACGTGCACGCCGCTGCCCTCAAGGGCTCGCAGCGCAGTTTCCACAAACGTGTGATACACACAAATCGCGGCGACCTGGATTCCAAGTTGCTGGATGCCGAGTCTCTCCACGAGTTCCTGCTGAAGCGGGTGCCGCCCCTTGGCACATAAGCGGCGCACTCGCTCTTCCGTGTCGTCTCCCGAGAGAGTCGTCAGGTCCATGCACGTAATGGCTCGCAACAGCCAGGCCGCCTGCCATTCCTTTTTGACGGTGCGCCGCGAAACCTGGGACTGCGCGCGCCTTTCGACGGCGCTGGTATTCACGCGAATTTCCTGCACCCAGTTCAAATCCAGCGGAATGCCGGAATTGCGAATCAGAGCTTGGCCGTTGAGCGATGCGATGGTACCTGCGGATGGCTGGCGATCGGTCTGGACCCGGTGCTCCGAGCCGCGAGCGAGCCTCGAATGGATTTGATCACTCGACATCGTGATTGCGCCTGAAGCTTCTGCGCCTTGATCAGGAGCGGACCCGTGCTGGGTTGCAATTGTACGGCAGGGCACGCACGCAACGCGAGATCATGCCCGTAGCGGTGAGATGCAGAGCTTTGCAAGAAGACTCCAAAAAACAACGAGGCCGGGTTTACAATTGCGCACGACTTTCGTCCCAGTTGCCTGCAATTGATATGCCCAAAGCAATGCTTGCGCCGGACGTGCGAAAAAAGCTCGAAGCAGCCGCAGCCAAGGTGATGAAGAATGCCCACGCGCCGTATTCGAATTTCCACGTGGGATCCGCCGTGTTGCTCGCGAACGGCAAGATCTATACGGGATGCAACGTGGAGAACG
>QHVR01000570.1:0-3736 GCA_003223595.1 Acidobacteriota bacterium | reverse complement strand
TGGCGTGCGCTCCGTGTGGTGCTTGCCGGCAAGTGATCTACGAATTCGGCCCGGATGCCACCGTTTTCTTTCAAGGCGCCAGCGGCCCGAAAGAGGCTCACATCACAGAACTCCTTCCGGAAGGATTCCGCCTCCAGTGAGCCAGCCGAAATCCGTAAAATCGGAATTCCGCGCCATCGACGTCATTCGCAACAAACGGGATGGCATTGAACTTTCCCGGGCTGAGATTGAGGGTCTGGTCAACGCCTATACGCGCGGCGACATTCCGGATTATCAAGTCTCTGCATGGCTAATGGCAGTGGTCCTGCGCGGGATGACACGCGCGGAGACAGCCGCCCTCACCGACGCAATGCTTCGCTCCGGCGAGGTTCTGGATCTCTCGTCGCTGCCCGCGCGAAAAGTGGACAAGCATTCTACCGGCGGTGTGGGCGACAAGACGTCTCTTGTGCTCGCGCCTCTGGTAGCGGCGGCGGGAATCGCTGTTCCCATGATCAGCGGTCGTGGACTGGGTCACACCGGCGGCACGCTCGATAAACTCGAATCCATTCCGGGCTTCAACGTGAACTTGCCGGGGCGAGTGCTCGAAGCCTGTGGTTGCGCGATGATCGGTCAGACTCCCGAGATCGCTCCCGCCGATCGCAAGCTCTATGCGTTGCGCGACGTGACCGGCACGGTGGAGAGTCCTTACCTGATTTGCGCCTCGATCATGAGCAAGAAACTCGCGGAGGGAATCGACGCGCTGGTGCTCGACGTGAAAACCGGATCAGGCGCGTTCATGAAGAGCGAAAAGGATGCAGTCTTCCTTGCGGAACTCATGGTGGAAACGGGTGAGCGTATGGGCAAGCACGTTGTCGCCCTGATCACCGACATGGATCAGCCGCTAGGAATGAAGATCGGGAATGCGCTCGAGGTACTGGAAGTTCTTGAGGTGTTGCGCGCGGGCGGGCCTGAGGATCTTAAAGAGTTGTGTCTCCATACTGCCGGTTGGATGTTGCATCTGGGAGGAGCGTCGAAGAGCGTCGCCGAAGGAAAGCAGCACAGTGAGCAGTTGCTTTCCTCGGGGAAGGCGCTCGAAAAATTCCGCCAGATGGTGCAATTGCAGGGAGGCGATGCGCGAGTCATTGATGATCCCAAGCGGCTCCCGCAGGCGCGAGGCAGCGTGCAAGTGCTCAGCGCGAAGAACGGTTTCATTTCCAGCATGCAGTGCGAACAGATTGGAACCGCGTGCGTCATTCTTGGCGGTGGACGCGAGCGCAAGGAAGATTCCGTCGATCCGGGGGTGGGGATCGTGCTGCACAAAAAAGTTGGACACGCCGTCGCCTCTGGTGAACCGCTTGCTACCATCTACTACAACAGCGACGAGCGTCTCGATCGGGCGCGCCAGATGATCGCTACCGCTTGCGTCATTGCCGATGAGGCACCCTCGACCAAACGGCCGCTTATCCACAGAGTCATTCAAAAATCGGAAGAGAAACGCTGAATGGGACGATTCACGGGCATTCTCGGGCTGCTCTCGATGTTGGCGCTGGCATTTATTTTCTCCACGAATCGCCGAGCCATTCGGCTGAAGACTGTGGCTTGGGGACTCGGCTTGCAATTCGTGTTCGCAGTTTTTGTGCTGAGGATTGACGCCGGGCGCATCGCGTTTCAGAAAGCCGGGAACGCTGTCACCACGCTGCTGGGCTACGCGTACGCGGGATCGCATTTCGTGTTTGGGGATCTGGCGAAGCCCGGTTCGCAGTTGGGCTACTTCGCCTTTGGCGTGCTGCCGACCGTCATCTTTATCGCCGCATTTTTTGCGGTGCTCTACCACTTCGGCATCATGCAAATCATCATCCGCGTGTTTGCCTGGGTGATGACCCGCGTCATGGGCGCGAGCGGAGCCGAATCGCTGAACGTCGCCGCCAGCATCTTCATGGGACAAACGGAAGCGCCGTTGACGATCCGGCCGTTCCTGCCCGATCTGACCCGGTCCGAGTTGATGACCGTCATGACCAGTGGCATGGCGCACGTTTCGGGCGGCATTATGGCTGCCTATATAGCATTTGGCATTGATCCTAAGCATTTGCTCAGCGCCGTCATCATGACCGCTCCCGGCACGTTACTAATGGCCAAGATGCTCGTGCCCGAAACCGAGCAGGCGAAAACCGCGGGCAAGGTTGTGATGAGCGCCGAAGAGGAAAAAACAGAGAAGGAAGAAAATCTTCTCGGCGCCATCGCGCGGGGCACGACCGACGGTCTGCACCTGGCGCTCAATATTGCCGCCATGCTGATTTCTTTTCTCGCCTTGATCGCGCTGACCAACGGCATCATGGGCGGAATTCACAATCACCTTCGGTATTTCCCGCACAGCCTGGAGCAGGTATTTGGCTATCTTTTCTGGCCCATCGCGTGGGTGATTGGTATTCCCGTGCACGACTGTGCCGCAGTGGGAAATCTGCTGGGGATACGCATGGTGTTGAATGAACTGGTCGCTTTCTCCCAACTGGGAGATCAGAAGGCTCTGCTCGAGCCGCGCACGGTTACAATCGCCACGTTCGCGCTGTGCGGATTCGCCAACCTTAGTTCGATTGGAATTCAGATCGGCGGCATCGGCGCACTGGCACCGAATAAGCGGGGCGAACTGGCGCGTCTTGGATTCCGCGCCATGATTGCGGGGACGATGGCCAATTTGATGTCGGCGTCTATTGCCGGCATGCTGCTCTGATTACCTGATTCGACGTTTAAACAAAGGACTCCATCCGTGAAACGATGCTCTGTGCTGTCCGCTGTGCTCCTAGCAATGCTCTCGTTTCCCCTCGCCCAAGCAAATACGCAGACTCCACAAAGAGTGATCATCGATACCGATCCCGGCGTCGATGATGCGTTCGCAATTCTGCTCGCGCTCAACTCTCCGGAACTGAAAGTCGAGGCGCTCACCGTCGTTCCAGGAAACGTGGACGGGCGGCAGGGTCTACAGAACGCCCTGAAGATCGTGTCTCTGGCCGGCCGCTGCGACGTCATGGTAGCTGGCGGTGCGCAGCACCCTCTCAATCAAAAACTGATTACGGCTCAATACTGGCATGGGCCGAATGGACTCGCTGGCGTGGAACTGCCTGCCTCCAAATGCAAGGCGGATTCGCGTTTCGGTCCCGACCTCATCATTGAATTGGTTCATAAGTATCCGCACGAGATTACGCTGATTCCAGTTGGCCCTCTGACCAACATCGCGCTCGCAGTCTCGAAAGATCCCTCCATCGTGCCGTTGGTGAAAAATGTTGTGATTATGGGCGGATCAATTACTGGCGGCAACGTGAACGGGGCGGCGGAGGCAAACATCTATAACGATCCGGAAGCTGCCGCGATCGTGTTCAATGCCGGGTGGATGGTTACGACGATCGGCTCCGATGTGGGCGAACGTACTTTGATGACCCGGAAGGATATTGCGCAGTTGCAGGCGGCGCATGGACCGGAGAGCGACTTCGTCGCGAACCTCGCGGATTTCTATCTGACGCGCTCCGAGAAGAGCGGATATCAGGGCGCCGCGATGTACGACCCGCTTGCGGTCGCCACGGCCATTGATCCCAGCCTAGTCACACTGAAAGACATGCACGTCGATGTGGAGACAAGAGGGGAATTCACGCGCGGTGAAACCGTCGCCAACCGCATGGGCTCAGATGAGAACAACGTGCTGCATGGGGATCATTACGAGATCGAAGGCGTGATTGACTTGAAGCCGAACGCGAGGGTTTGCCTG
>QHVR01000569.1 GCA_003223595.1 Acidobacteriota bacterium | reverse complement strand
ACTCGGTGAGGGTTACGGCGGGAGGATTCGGGACAATCGAAAACACCGGAGTCGCAGTCACAGTGGGCGGACTTGTGGAACTCCCCGTCACCCTGCAAGTAAGCGGCAAGACCGAGATCGTCGATGTCTCTGCGCAGGGGGAACTGGTCGAAACCTCGCGCAGCTCGACAACCGACACTATCGGGCAACGGCGGATCGACAATCTGCCGATCAATGGACGTAACTACATCAACTTCACATTGACCGATTCGCAGGTCGTGCACGATGCCGCGCCCAATTTGGGGGCCGCTCCGACTTCCGGCCTCAATATGAGCGGGCAGCGTGCGCGCTCGAATCTGGTCAACGTCGATGGAACCGACGCCACCGACAACTCGGTCAATGGCGTGCGCTCCACCGTGTCACAGGAAGCGGTGCAGGAATTCCAGATCATCACCAATAACTACGCCGCCGAGTACGGACGCGCTTCGGGTGGGGTGGTCAATATCATCACGCGGTCTGGATCAAACCAGTTTCACGGCGATGTATATGGATATCTGCGAAATCGAAACTTTCAGGCGGTGAATCCGTTCAGCACGGTAAAGGATCCCGCATACACGCGCGTGCAGGCCGGGGCGGCGTTTGGTGGCGCGCTGAAGAAAGATAAAACGTTTTATTACTTCTCGTATGAGATTACGCGGCGGCACGAGACGGGGTTCTCAAGCATAGGGCAGGACAACTTCGGGCTACAACCTTTTGACACGACTCAGGTGGGAATGCCTTTTGGCACTTTGCAACTGACTTCCAGCCAGATCGGATTTCTTACTAACCCTAGTGTCCTAGCGGCGGAGGCAAATCCGGCATTTGCCCAGGAGGTGGGTAAATACGCAGGTTTGGCCGGTGCGTCATCCGGAATGGCCGTTAACGGCTACTGGCCCACGGGAATGACCGGAGGATTTGCCGGCGTTGCCGGTTTCCCCACCAGTTGCGCTGCGCCACCCTGCTTCGTTCCCGGTTCGTACCAGACGTTGGCATCGCAGATGGGGAACTTTCCTGTATTTGAAGGAACGAGTCTGTACTCGCTGCGACTCGATCACAACATCAGCACTTCGAATCGGCTCATGTTGCGCGCTAATGTGAGCCCGAGCACGGTGACCGGAATCGAAGTTAGCGGGCAGGATCAACCGTTTGGGCAAAATGCATATTCACGGACATCGGAACAGACGTATCGCGATGTCGCCGGCACCGTGCAGGACACCTGGAGCATCGGCACCAACAAGGTCAACGAATTTCGGTTCCAGTACGCCCGTCGTGGCTTGTCCTACTTCTACAACACCCAAATTCCCGGAGGCTCTGATCCCGCGGTCAACATTCCGGGTTTCGCTTATTTCGGACGTGAGCCCTACTCTTATATCCAACGCACCGAGACTCGTTACCAGTTCACCGACAATTTCTCGTTGAGCGTTGGCCGCCATAACATGAAGTTCGGTGCCGACGTCAATTATCTGCCGCTCACGGCAACGTTCACCGTGAACTACGGCGGTGTGTACGACTTCGGCAGCTTCGCAGCCGGAAGCTTGGGCTTCGTGAATCCTGCGCCTGACAGCCTTCCGAATTTCCCAGATCTCTCGCCGGTACAGTCTTACGGCGCTGGTTTGCCGGGTAGCTTCGTGCAAGGATTGGGCAGCCCCAGTGACAAATTCAAGAACATTCCCATCGGAGTGTTCTGGCAGGATTCGTGGCGGTTAAACCCCAAGCTCACACTGAATTATGGCGTGCGTTACGACGTAGAGATCCCGCCCAAATTCAAACAGCCGCAAGGATTGGCGCTGCCTGCCTACAGGCTGTTGGGTTTACAGAAAGGGATTCAAACCGACAAGAACAACATTCAACCTCGCATCGGTTTGGCATTTGATCCAGGAGGAGACGGCAAGACCGTGATCCGCGCTTCTTACGGAATGTTCTTCGATCACCCGCTGCTGGGGCTCTACTTCCTCGGCGATGCCTCGGATGGCTCGTCCAGCGGACAACTGGCATTCGCGGGCACCGGGTTGTGCAGCGGCGCCGGGAGCCCAGGCAATTTGAATGGAATTACGATTTTCCAGGGTCTGCCCATCAATCAGCCAAGTGGCGCGAATCCTTGTGCGGCCACGTTGAACCCGGCGACGGCGACTGCAATGGGATATCTGCCGAACCAGCAACAGTTCCAATCTTTGAACTTCCCGCAGTCGATCTTTCTGAATCAGAACTACCTCAATCCTTCGAACTTCATGCCGCTGGGCTTTCAGCCATTCGGCTATCCGCAGTCGGCAAATTTCGTGTATGCCTACTCGCAGCAGGCGAACGTGAGTGTTGAGCGCGATCTGGGGCACGGGTATGCACTCAGTCTGGCCTACAACTTCAACGGGGGGCGCCACCTGAATCGGCCCATCAACGCCAACACTATCCGCGGTGATTTGATGGTTGCAAATTTCAATGCCGCACTGGCATCCGGCGAAAGTGCGTCGAGTCCCTTCACGGTCAGCGGATGTGGAGTCTCACCTAGCGGCGCACCCTACGTGGATGCGTCACTGATGAATTTCTTCCGACCCGGTGGGTTGAATCCCTCGGTGGCTGCTCTCTACCTAAGCCCGGCTATTCCCCAGCCAGGAGGCGCACAGTGTGTGGGGCTCGCACAATCTATTCTGC
>QHVR01000568.1 GCA_003223595.1 Acidobacteriota bacterium | reverse complement strand
CGCGATCGCGCCCAGCAGTGTGCCGGCGGGCAATGGAGCGGAGGGAACCGTGAGCGTGACTCCGGGCAACGGGTACCTGACTCCGGCCAATGGCGGCATCACGCTGTATTGCAGTACGATCACGCCACTGGTGACCATCGCCCCACGTTGTTCGTTTACCTATCCCAAGGGCAACACGCTCGAACTAGGCAACAATCCGGAACCGGTAACTATTACGATCAATACCTTTGGGCCGGTGGTGACGGGCGCGGCTCAGCGGCCACGGAATTTCTACGCGCTGTGGTTATCGATCCCGCTGCTTGGCTTTGCGGGGGTGGGCACGGCCTTGAGCGGCAAGCGTCCGCGGAAAGCGTTAGGCGTGCTGGCGGTGTTGGTAGCCAGCGCGGCATTTCTGCTACTGCCTTCCTGCGGCGGCACTACCGGCACAACTACGTCAACTCCGAACGGAGTAACTCCGGCCAATACCTACACCTTCACCATCGTGGGCATCGATTCGAACGGGGTGATCTCGAGCAACACTGGGACCAACACCTCCGCTCCCACCGTCAGCCTGACGGTCACCGCTCCTCCGAAGCAATAAGACATGCGTCGAGCATCCGCAGCAAGCGTACGGACCGTGTGGTTCGTGGTGCTGACATGCGGTGTGCTCGGGGCTGCGAGCCCGGCGTCGCCCGCACACGACAAGAAAATTCCCGCAGCGCGCTGGGACGAACAGACTCCCGGCTGCACGTTCTCCCAAGGCATGGACGGCAAGCTTCGATATGGGATGTCATTGGCCGATGTTGCCATGGTTGTGGCCGTGGACGCACAGGAACTGGAAAAAGTTCATCGCCGTCACGAGCCTTTCTTCGCAGTATTGCTGGAGGTGCGCAGCCGGGGACAGCAGGCGATCGAGGTCAAGCCTGACAAGATTACGTTGGAATTCGTCGAGCATTTTCAGGTGGAGCAGCCGGCGCTCGATGCCGACAACTTCTCAGAAAAAATCCAGAACGACGCCGATGCCCTGAACGACCAGGTAGCTCGGGAAGTGAAGAAGAATCCGGAAAAGAAGGCAGAGAAAGAAAGTTTCGTGCGCGCGTATTTAAAAGACTCGGCTGAACTGCAGGAGTTTGTGGGCAAGAACAGCCTGCGCAGGACGCAACTGGATGGGGCCAATCCGGAGACCAGCGGATGGGTCTTGTTCAGCACCAAGAGTAAATGGATTGGCGGGTGGAAGAAGCAGGAGGAGATGATTCTGCGGGTGCCGGTGAATGGGAAAATTTATGAATTTCCGTTCACGCTGCCGCCTAAGGGCGGGCGGGTTATGTTGCGGAAACGGTGAGAGCGGAGGCGGGCACACTCGCTTCGCTCGGGGCGGACGAGGCGTCCGCGCCTACACTAGCTTCGTCACGATGCGGCGCGGCGGGTTTCGCGCTGCAATTCCGCAGACTGGTGCATTAGCACGTCGCGCAGGGAAACTACGCCTTTCAGGTCTTTGCCGTCCACAACCGGAAGGTGGCGGAATCCGAACTCGCGCATGATGAACAGACACTCGTCGATAGTTTCGTCGGCAGCAACAGCGCGCGGATTCGGGGTCATCACCTCGGAAACGGCCGTGGTACCCGGGGTACGCCCGGCGGCGACCACGCGATTCATGATGTCGCGTTCGGAAAGAATTCCCGCCAGATCCCCGTCGCGCAGCACCGGCACGGCGCCGATGTTGTATTCCATCATGTAGCGCGCCGCTTCCAGGACCGTATTGGAGTCCTTTACGGAATAGAGCTTGCGGTCTTTTACCAACTGGCGCAGCGTGGTCATGGAAACTCCTTCGACGAATGGCAACGGAGGATTGCCCCCAGCGGCGGGCGGCATGCAGTGCGCAATACTGTAGCACAGCAGGAATCGTGGATCGGAAGGAAATAATGGAAACGGCGGCCTTTGCAGGCCGCCGCTCAAGCAAGACCCTTTTGGTTAGAACCGGAACTGCGGACCAATGGTCACACGGAGATTGTTATGTGCGCCATTGTTGAAGAACACATCGTCTCCGGCTTCCAAACGTAACCCAATCGGTCCGGCGAAGGCTTCGATACCCGCGGACGGATAGAGTGCGAAGTAAGTGGCACCGCTGCCTAAGCCAACCGAATTCGTGAAGCCGGCTGGAGCATTGGCCCCGGTCACACTAAAGTTGTCGAATCCCACCTTGCCGGAAAGGAAGGCGCGGAATGCGCCTGAACCGGTCTGGAATTTTGGTCCGAAGAAACCGTGGAGCGTTCGCAGGCGCGTGTTCGAGGTCGCGGTGCTGACGCCGTTGCTGGACGTGCTGGTGTAGTCGCGCTTGAAGTCGTAGGCCATCTCGGCTTCGAGCTGCACACTGGGCCGAATCCCGAAAGCTGCACGGCCGCCCAGGCCGATAAAGTTTCTGGTTGGGCCTGGATCCGAAAGCCGGTAATAGTTGAGGAACGCGCCGAGTTCGACATGGTCCATATTGCTTTCCTGCGCTACCAGCATGGGAGCAGCAAAAAAGAGAGCAGTGATCACAAATCCTAGATACCGTTTCATGGGTTGACTCCTAAAATTCAAATCCTGAGCACTTTTTCAACCCCAGGCACGGCCCAGGGCGAGCGGAAACACACCGTTCTGTGTCCTCGATATGGATGCTTTGTGCCCGAGCTTTGGTTGGACAGGGAAACCCTGCAGGGCATACCCAGCCAGGGGTGTACGAAGCCGTTTAAAACATTGAAAATAAAGGCGCGGATCTGGTGTCCGCGCCGGCTCCCAAGGTTATGTTTCGCTACTGAAGATGGTTGATGCGGGAGGTGGAGGCGTCGGCAGTGCTGCTCTCCGAACGCGGGGTCATCGAGACCACAATGTACTCGCGTTCTTTGTTGTCGAGATCCTCGACACGGAGCAGCATTTTGTCTTTGTGCAAACGGAACTGCGCCTGCTCGCCTACGGGTAAAAGCACCGGATGCTTTTCGTCGCGAGGACGAATGCGATAGATGACGTGGTCGGACTGCAGCACGTATTCCTGGCAGAGAAGTTCGTGGGTCTTCTTGCTGCCCGAGTCGGTACCTAACATTTCGCCCGCAAGACTGGTGGCGTCTTTCTCGGCGGTTCCACACTGCACGGAATCCATTTGCAGAAGCTTTCCTGTCTGATATCGCTTGGGCTCTTTGGCGAA
>QHVR01000567.1 GCA_003223595.1 Acidobacteriota bacterium | reverse complement strand
TACGGCCTGAAAACCGCGCTCATTGAAAAAGACGGATTCCTCGGCGGAACTTGTCTTCACGTCGGTTGCATTCCCACAAAAGCTTTGCTGTTCAACGCCGAACTTTGGGATCACCTCAAGGACGCCAAAGAATTCGGCATCGAAGGCGTGGATGCCCGCAAGCTCAACTGGGCCGCCATTCAGGACCGCAAGAACAAGATTGTGAGCAAGCACACCAAGGGCCTTGATTTTCTGATGAAGAAGAACAAGGTCGAGACCATCAAAGGGTACGGCAAGCTCACCGGCCCGGCCCAGAACGGCGTTCACACAGTCGAAATCACCAATGATGGCAAGACCACCCAACTCAAAGCGAAAAACATAATCCTCGCCACCGGTTCTGAAGCCCGAATGATTCCCGGCCTCGAAGTCAGCGACCGCATTCTGACCAACATCGAAATTCTCAGCCTGAAAGAGATCCCGAAATCTTTGGTGATCGTCGGAGCCGGTGCAGTAGGAGTAGAGTTCGCATCGATTTATCGCTCGTTCGATTGCGAAGTCACGATCGTTGAAATGCTCCCGCGCCTCGTTCCGGTCGAAGATGAAGAAGTCTCCAAAGAGCTCGCGCGCGTCTACCGCAAACGCGGCATCAATTTCCACACCAGCGCGAAAGTGGAGAAGGTTGATAAGACCAAAACAGGCGTCGCCGTGACCATCACGGTGGAAGGCAAGCAACAGAAAATCGAAGCCGACAAAATCCTGATCGCGATCGGCCGCAAACCTCGTACCCAGAACATCGGCCTCGAGCGCACGAAAATCAAGCCGGAGCGCGAGTTCATCAAGACCGATTCCTGGATGCAAACGGCCGAACCGGGCGTCTATGCAGTGGGAGATATCGTTCTGGGCACGCCCCAACTCGCCCACGTTGGAGCGATGGAGGCGTTAGTTGCAGTGGCGAAGATCGCCGGAAAAACCGCCAAGCCCGTCAACCCCGAACGCATTCCCGGCGCAACCTACTGCCATCCCGAAATCGGCAGCGTAGGCCTCACCGAAACCCAGGCTCGCGAAGCCGGATACAACCTGAAAATCGGCAAGTTCCCCTTCACCGCCAATTCCCGCGCCAGCATCGTAGGCCAGCACGAAGGGTTCATCAAAATTGTCGCCGACGCAGATTACGGCGAGATTCTAGGCGTCCACATAATCGGCCCTCAAGCGACCGAACTGATCGCCGAAGCAGTAGCAGCCATGGAAATGGAAGCCACAGTAGAAGACCTGATGTGGACAATCCACGCGCATCCAACCTTAGCCGAAGCCATGCTCGACGCATCCAACAGTGTCTACGGAATGGCAATTAACGCATGAAGAGACGTGAATAATTGGGAAATTATTCCGTGCCTGCACGGATTCAGTTTTCAATTACCAAATTACAAAATTACTCAGTTACAAAATTAAAAAATGATTTCCGTCGTCCAACTCGGCACAATCGACTATGCGACAGGTCTGCGCCTACAGCAGCAATTGGTCGCTCTCCGCAAAGAAGAAAAGATAGGCGACGTCCTGCTCCTGCTGGAACACAAGCCGGTAATCACGCTAGGCCGTAACGCCAAAGCCGCTAACGTACTAGCCTCACCCGAACTCCTCAAGAAACGCGGCGTCGAAGTATGCGAATGCGACCGCGGAGGAGACGTCACCTTCCACGGCCCGGGCCAGATCGTAGGCTACCCAATCTTCGACCTCCGATCCCGTGCAGGGGCGGACGCCGTCGTCCGCCCGGCCGAGTCGAAGACTCGCCCTGACTCCCCCCGCAAATCCATGGGTGTAATCGAATTCGTCCGAAAGCTAGAAGACGTCCTGATACGCACCTGCGCGGATTCCGGCATACCGACAAAACGAGTGCAAGGCCTAACCGGAGTCTGGACGAATCCAGAACTCGCCTCAGCCCATGTAGGGGCGCAGCCATTGGTCCGCCCGGCCGAGCGAAGCTCGACAACAGCCGAAGCCAAGCTAGCCGCCATCGGCGTCCACATCTCCCGCTCGGTCACCTCCCACGGCTTCGCCCTGAACGTAAACACAGACCTCAGCTTCTTCGATCTCATCGTCCCCTGCGGCATTACGACCAAGCCCGTAACCTCCATGCAAAAGGAACTGGGCCGCGAACTCGACCTCAACACCGTAGCCGAATCCATCTCCCGCAACTTCGGCGTAGTCTTCCAATCC
>QHVR01000566.1 GCA_003223595.1 Acidobacteriota bacterium | reverse complement strand
CTCGATCAAGAATGGCGGCAGCCAACAAAACCTCCGCACCTACAACATCCCCGACTACCGCCTGGAGCACCCGCAATTCGAAATCCGCCAACTCACGGAAAAAGATCGCCAGGGCCAGGAACATGTCCGTTACGAAGTCACCGGCGACCTCGCCGCCCCCGTCCCGCCGATCCGCGATTCCAAATACCTCGACAAGCAGCAAGCCATCGAAATCTACCGCTACATGCTGCTCAATCGCAAAATGGAGATCGCTCTCGAAAATCTTTACAAGCAAGGCAAGGTTG
>QHVR01000565.1 GCA_003223595.1 Acidobacteriota bacterium | reverse complement strand
CGCATTACTCAGGCTAACGGTTCAATCATGAACGACGGTCAAAAATACAAAGGCATCATTCTGGCAGGGGGATCGGGGACTCGGCTCTACCCGGTCACGAGGGCGATGGGAAAGAGTCTGCTTCCCGTCTACAACAAGCCGATGATCTATTACCCGCTGTGCACGTTGATGTTGGCGGGAATCCGCGACATTCTGATTATCTCCACCTCGGAGGATCTGCCCAAGTTCGAGGCGCTACTGGGAGATGGAAGGCAGTTCGGAATTCATCTGCAATATCACGTCCAAAAAAAACCGGAAGGAATCGCGCAGGCATTTCTGCTGGCCGAGGAATTTCTGCAGGGAAGTCCGTGTGCGCTGGTGCTGGGCGACAACATTTTTTATGGGCACGATCTGGCCAAAGACTTGCGGCAATCGGTGGAGAAATCCAAGGGCGCGCGCGTGTTTGCATATCCTGTGCAAGATGCCGAGCGCTATGGGGTCGTGGAATTTGATGAGCAGGGTCGTGCGCTGAGCATTGAAGAGAAGCCGAAGCAGCCGAAATCCAGGTACGCTGTCACTGGGTTGTATTTCTACGACGACCAGGTGCTTCCGATTGCGAAGGCACTCAAGCCCAGCGCCCGCGGAGAGCTCGAGATCACCGATGTGAACAAGGAATATCTGAAGCGGGGCCAATTGGAAGTGTGCGTCATGGGTCGCGGTATGGCGTGGCTCGACACCGGCACGCACGAGTCGCTGATGGATGCGTCAATGTACATTCAAGCCATCGAGAAGCGGCAGGGACTGATGGTGGCTTGTCCCGAGGAGATCGCTTTT
>QHVR01000564.1 GCA_003223595.1 Acidobacteriota bacterium | reverse complement strand
AGCAGCTACGGAGACTACTTGCTGCAGTTATTGCGCGAGCGCGTATTTTGAAGACCCTGACCGACCAAGCCATGGATGCAGTGAAAAAGATCCCAACCTCAATTCCCGATGTGTTCGTGCTGGAGCCGCGAGTCTTTGAGGACGAACGCGGGTTCTTTCTGGAAAGTTACAACCAGCGAGTATTTGCCGGCCTCGGGATTCCCGAGCAGTTCCTGCAGGACAATCATTCGTTCTCGACCCGCAACGTGCTGCGGGGGCTGCATTACCAGGTGCAGCCGGAGATGCAGGCGAAACTGGTGCGCGTGCCGTACGGGGAGATTCTCGATGTGGCGGTCGATCTGCGGCGGCAAGTGGCATGGCGTACGTCTGTCTGGAGAAAACAAGCGCATGCTATGGATTCCCGCCGGTTGCGCGCACGGCTTTGTTGTTGTGTCGGACACCGCACACGTACTCTATAAATCCAGTGGTTACTACGCTCCGCAATGCGAGCGCACTATCGCGTGGAACGATCCCGATCTGCGCATCAATTGGGAACTGCAGGGTGATCCGATTATTTCTGCAAAAGATCAGCGGGGTGTCTGTTTGCGCGATGCCGAGCTTTTCGACTGACTGCCGAGATCACTTATGAAAGTAATGATCATTGGCGCCACCGGGCTGCTCGGCAGACCCCTCATGCGCCAGTGGACGGGCGCTAAGTTGATGGGCACCGGCTCGCGAGATCTGGACATCCGCGACGCTGCGCGGGTTCGCGACATTGTCGAGAAAGACCGTCCCGACTGGATCGTTCTTGCTGCCGCCTACACGGACGTGGATGGCTGCGAGAAGGATCCCACTTTCGCCTTCGCCGTGAATCGGGATGGCGTGGTCAACGTCGCCAACGCTGCGAAATCGCTTGGCACAAAGCTGCTGTTTCTCAGTTCGGATTATGTATTCGACGGCACCAAAAGCATGCCTTACGAGATCAACGATGCCCGGAATCCGCAGAGCGTTTACGGACGCTCAAAGGCTGAGGCGGAACTGCGCCTGCTCGAAATCCTGCCCGATGCCTGCATTGTGCGTACCTCGTGGCTGTTCGGCACTGGCGGGAAATGTTTTCCGGATACGATTCTGAAGCTGGCTGCCACGCGCCCGCAGCTGGACGTCGTCAACGACCAGCGAGGGTGCCCGACTTACACGGTCGATCTGGCAGCGGCGATCATCGCACTGTGCGCCAAGAATGCTGGTGGGCTGGTACACGCCTGCAATGCAGGAGAATGTACCTGGTTCGATTTCGCACGCGAGATCGTGAGCGGCGCCGGCCTGAATACCGAAGTGCGGCCGGTGAGCAGCGCGAAGATGGCGCGTCCGGCGCCGCGTCCGACGTACTCGGTTCTTTCGGCAACGAGCCTGCACCGCTACGGCATCGAAATGCCGGACTGGAATGATGCGTTGCGCCGCTATCTGGACGAGAGGCAAAGCGTCTCCGGGAATTGATTTGCTCGCTTCAATCGGTGTTAGGATGCCGCGGGGTTCAAGCAGAGTGAAGCTCATTCAGAACTACGTCGACGGGAATTTCGTCAGCGGAAAATCTCGCTTTGCCGATGTGAATCCCGCAACCGGCGTCGTCATTGCCGAGGTTGCGGAGGCGGACAAAGAGCAGGTCGACCAGGCGGTGCAGAGTGCTCGCAAGGCGCTTCGCGGCGACTGGGGCCGCAAGAGCGTGAGTGAGCGGGCAGCGCATTTGCATCGCGTTGCCGATGCCATCGAGAAGCGGTTCGATTGCTTTGTTGCCGCCGAGGTTGCGGATACCGGAAAGCCGATCGCCCTCGCTTCCCGGCTCGACGTCCCGCGAGCGGCAGCCAACTTCCGCGTGTTCGCCAATCTTCTTCAGGCGTCAGGCCTGGAATCTTTTCAGACGGAAACTCCGGACGGAAAGGGCGCGCTGAACTATGCCGTGCGCAAGCCGTTGGGAGTTGTGGGAATCATCACTCCCTGGAATCTTCCGCTGTTGCTGCTCACCTGGAAAGTCGCACCTGCGCTGGCGTGCGGAAACTCCGTGGTGGTCAAGCCATCGGAAGAAACGCCCGCTACGGCAACTCTTCTGGCGGAAGTCATGCAGGAGGCTGGTATTCCCGACGGCGCGTACAACGTTGTGCATGGATTTGGTCCGAATTCCGCGGGAGAGTTTCTGACCCAGCATCCCAATGTGAATGCCGTGACCTTCACCGGAGAATCCGCAACCGGGGCGGCGATCATGAGGACGGTGGCTGCATCGGTGAAGCCGGTGTCTTTCGAACTGGGCGGGAAGAACGCTGCGATCGTATTTGAGGACTGTGATTTTGAGGAGGCGGTCCGCGGGATCAGCGAGGCAGTTTTCCTGAATACCGGCCAGGTTTGCTTGTGTGCAGAACGCGTGTATGTGCAGCAGAATATTTTTGATCGCTTCGTCGAAGCCCTGAAGCGCGAGGCCGAGAGCCTGAGGCTGGGCGCTCCCATGGAGAGCACGACGCAGTTGGGTCCTCTCATCTCCTCGCAGCACCGCGACAAAGTTCTTTCCTACTACCGGCTGGCGCGAGAAGAAGGAGCGATCACGGTAAGCGGCGGCGGCGTGCCCGAATTCGGCACCGAATTCGACCACGGGTTTTATGTGCAACCGACGATCTATACTGGGCTGGCGGAAACGGCGCGATGCGTGAAGGAAGAGATCTTTGGACCCGTGTGCCACGTTGCCCCTTTCGCTTCGGAGGAAGAAGCGGTCGCCATGGCGAACGACACGAAATACGGTCTCGCGGCATCGATCTGGACCAGCAACTTGAAGCGCGGGCATCGTGTGGCGCAGCAGATGAATGTGGGCATCACGTGGGTGAATTGCTGGTTTCTGCGGGACCTGCGAACGCCGTTTGGCGGAGTGGGCCTGTCTGGGATTGGGCGTGAGGGCGGCATGCACTCGCTGAACTTTTATTCTGAGTTGAACAACATCTGCATCCGGCTGTGACGGCGATACGACGCTATGGGGAACATCGAGAGCCATGTGGTCGAAGGCAAGGCGAAGCCGCGCGGCAAGTATCCTCACGTGAAACGCGCCGGAGATTTCCTGATTGTTTCGGGAACGAGTGCGCGCCGGGCGGACAATAGCATCGCCGGCGCGCAAGTTGATGCCATGGGTTCGACGAATCTCGATATCCGTGAGCAGACCAGGGCGGTCATTGAAAATGTTCGCGACATCCTGCGAACGCAGAATGCAAATTTGAGCGATGTAGTCGAAGTCACCTCGTATCTGGTGAGTATGAACGATTTCGCCGGGTACAACGAGGTTTACGGGGAGTACTTCGGCTACGATGGCCCCGCGCCACCAATTACCGCATCCGCATCTGCTGATTGAAATCCGGGCTGTGGCCTATAAGCCGGAGAAATAGGAGCCAATATGCCGTCGATCAGGGAATTGAAGGCATTCAATTTTCAGAACTGGATTGAGCAGAATAAAGAGAAGCTGAAGCCTCCGGTGGGCAATGCGCAGATCTGGGAAGATGGCGAGCTCATGGTGACGGTAGTGGGCGGGCCGAATCAACGGCGTGATTATCACGACGATCCCACTGAGGAATTCTTCTACCAGCTTAAGGGAAATATTTTTCTTCGACTCGTGGAGACTCCGGGCAAGCCTCCCATTGAAGTTCCGATTAAGGAGGGCGACATTTTTCTTCTGCCCAGGCACATGCGTCATTCGCCGCAGCGTGGAGCGGGAAGTATTGGAGTCGTGGTCGAAATGCCGCGTCCCGAGGGCGCTCTCGACGGCTTTGAGTGGTATTGCCAGAATTGCCATCAGCTCCTGCATCGAGCCGAGGTGAAGCTGAAGAGTATCGTGCGCGACCTCCCACCATTATTCGATCAGTTTTACAGCAACGACAGCTTGCGCAAGTGCAAGCATTGCGGGGCGATTCATCCCGGCAAAGGGCAGTAGATGCCTGTTATCGATATTCACAATCATTTCTTCCCGCGAACCTGGCCGGACCTGGCAGCGCGCTATGGCACGCCGGACTGGCCATGTATCAAGCACACTGCGTCGGGAGAAGCAGACATCATGCTGGGTGAGCGCTTTTTTCGCCACATCGACTCAGCCTGTTGGGATCCCGAGAGAAGATTGCAAGATATGGATCGCGATGGCGTAGATATGCAGGTGATCTCCGCTACCCCGGTACTGTTTGCGTATGAGCGTCCGGCGGAGCATGCGCTGGATTGCGCGCGGCAGTTCAACGATGCGGCTCTTGAATTGTGCGCGCAAGGAAAGGGCAGATTGAAATCTCTGTGCCAGGTGCCGCTGCAGGAGATCGATGTGGCCTGCAAGGAACTTACGCGCTGCAAGCAGTGCGGACATCTGGGCGTGCAGATCGGCAATCATGTTGGCGATAAAAATCTGGATGATCCCGGGCTGGTGACGTTCTTGCATCACTGCGCGGACGAAGGCATGCCGGTTCTGGTGCATCCGTGGGACATGCTGGGCCAGCCGCGCATGCCGAATTACATGATGCCGTGGACGGTGGGCATGCCCGCCGAAACGCAATTGGGCATCGTGGCCATGATTCTGGGCGGCGCCTTTGACCGGCTGCCGCAAACATTGCGCATCTGTTTCGCGCACGGGGGCGGAAGTTTTGCGTTCCTGCTTGGCCGATTGCAGAATGCGTGGGAGCATCACCCGGTTGCGCATGGCAAGTGTGAATTGCCTCCGCGCAATTATCTGAGTCGCTTTTATGTGGACTCGGCCGTCTTTGATCAGCGTGCGCTCGAATTTCTTGTGGATACGATGAAACCGGAACACGTCATGCTGGGATCGGACTACCCGTTTCCGCTGGGAGAGCATCGCGTGGGGGAGTTGATCCGCAGCAGCCGCCTGAGTGCGCGGGTGAAGGCTCGGTTGCTGGGAGAGAATGCGGCGGAGTTTCTGGGACTAGAGACGAGGCCGGATCGGAACACCCCGACC